>NZ_CDWWXB010000252.1:0-4434 GCF_977971855.1 Frankia sp. CoWAU3
GCCGAACCGGTGATGGGCACCGTCGTCAGCATCGACGTCCGCACCCCGCTCGCCTCAGCGGATCTGGCGGCGGCGATCGAGGCGGCGGCCGCGGTCCTGCACCGGGCGGACGAGGATTTCAGTACGTTCCTGCCCGGGTCCTGGGTCTCTCGAATCCGGCGCGGCGAGGTCGACCTCGCCGCCTGTCCCGACCACGTCCGCGAGGTCTACCGGGTGGCCCGCGCCTGCCGGGAGCGGACCGGCGGCAGGTTCGACCCGGCGTGGCGGGGCGACGGCACGCTGGACCCCACCGGTCTGGTCAAGGGCTGGGCTGCCGAGGCGGCCTCCCGGGTGCTGACTGACGCCGGAGCCGCGGACCACTGCGTCAATGCGGCGGGGGACCTGCGGGCCAGGGGTGTCGCATCGGCGCCGGGGCGACCCTGGCGGGTGGGGGTGTCGGATCCCTTCGACCGGAGCCGGCTCGTCGCGGTGGTCGAGGGCACCGAGCTGGCCGTCGCCACCTCGGGGGTGTTGGAGCGGGGCGCGCACGTGATCGACCCGCGCACCGGCATCCCGGCGACCGAGCTCGTCGCGGTCACCTTCGTTGGACCGGACCTCACCCTGGCGGACGCCTACGCCACGGCCGTCCTCGCCGCCGGCCGGGACGCGTGGACCCTGCTTGCCGATCTTGCTCGGGAGGGATGGGCCTGGCTGATCGTCGATGCCGTCGGTCGGCTGGACCATTCGGGGGGATTCCCCGGCCAGGTGGCCGCCGCCGCGTCCGCACTCCCCGCATCACTCCCCGCATCACTCCCCGCATCACTCCCCGCATCGGACGGCTACCGTTCCGCGTCCGCCGGATCCCGATGACCGGTCTTCCCGGCGAGCAGGACGAGACTGGGTGGGTGGACCGTCCGATCAGGGTCCTCGTCGTCGACGACGAGGAGGCGATCACCGACCTTGTGACCATGGCACTGCGCTACGAGGGCTTCGACGTACGCGCCGCGCACTCCGGGCAGGCGGCGTTGACACAGGCCGCCCTGTCCCCGCCGGACCTGCTCGTGCTGGACGTCATGCTCCCCGACATCGACGGGTTCGCGGTCTGCGAGCGGCTGCGGCGATCGGGGCAGGGCGTGCCCACCCTGTTCCTGACGGCCCGGGACGCCACCGAGGACAAGGTGCACGGGCTGACCCTCGGCGGGGACGACTACGTGACGAAACCGTTCGCGGTCAGCGAGCTGATCGCCCGGGTCCGGGCAATCCTGCGCCGGGCCGGGGCCGCCGACGGCGCGCCCACGCCGCTGCGTTTCGCCGATCTCGAGCTCGACCCGGAGACCCGCGAGGTGCGGCGCGCCGGGCGGCACGTCGACCTCACCGCCACCGAGTATCGCCTGCTGCACTACCTGCTCGCGAACGCCCGCAAGGTGCTCACCCGGGCCCAACTCCTCGACCACGTCTGGGGACATGACTTCGGCGGTGACGCGCGGGTCCTGGAGACCTACGTCAGCTATCTGCGGCGCAAGATCGACGACGTGCCACCCCCGCTGATCCACACGGTGCGCGGCGTCGGCTACGTGCTGCGCCTGCCGCGTTGAGCCGACCGGTCCTGTCCCTGCGGGCCCGGCTGCTGCTGGCCCTGCTGGCCCTGGTGGGCCTGCTGGCCGTCGGGATGGCTCTCGGCGCCGTCGGCACGCGAGGGGCTCTGGGGGCCTACCTGCGTGGCCGGCTGGACCAGCAGGTCCGGGACGCCCATCCGCTGATGGAGCAGTTGCTCCTGCGGGCCGGCGGGGACGGGGACGGGGATGACCACTACCCAGGTTTCGGCACCACGTTCCTGGTGGGCACCTATGGCGCGTTGTACGACGGCGCCGGCCGCCGGCTCGCCGAGGCCAGCCCCGGCCCGGGTGGCCCGGGTGGCCCGGCGGTGCCGACGCAGCGTCCGGCGGTGTCGGCACGCCTGCTCGCCACCGCCTGGCTGCATCCGGACCTCGCGACCGTCCCGCTGTGCACGGTGGGCGCCGAGGACCATGGCGGCCGGTTCAGGATGCTCGCGGAGCGCTTCGACAACGGATATGTGCTGATCGTCGCCGTGCCCTTCGCGGAGGTGAACGCCACCCTTGACCGGGTCACCAGGATCGAGGCCGTGGCGACCTCGGTGGTCACGGCGGCGCTGGCCGTGCTGGCGTACGTCATCATCCGGCTTGGGCTGCGTCCCCTGACCCGGATCGAGCAGACCGCGGACCGGCGACCTGACCAGGCGGGTCGCCGACGCGGACCGCCGGACCGAGGTGGGTCGGCTCGGGCTCGCCTTCAACGCGATGCTCACCCGGATCGAGGCGGCGTTCCGGGCGCGTGAGGTCTCCGAAGGGCGTCTGCGCCGCTTCGTCGGGGACGCGAGCCACGAGCTGCGGACCCCGTTGACGTCGATCCGCGGGTACGCCGAGATGTTCCACCGCGGCGCCGCGGAGCGGCCCGAGGACCTGGCGATGCTCATGCGCCGCATCGAGGAGGAGTCCGCGCGCATGAGCGAGCTGGTGGATGACCTGCTGCTGCTTGCCCGGCTGGACCAGCGGCCGGTGCTGGAGCGCCAGCCGGTCGACGTCGCGGCGATGGTCCGTGACATCGTCACCGACGCCCGTGTGGTGAGCCTGGGACGGACGATCGAGATCGACGTGCCGCCGATCCTCGAGGTGCTCGGCGATGAGGGCCGGCTGCGGCAGGCCGTCGGCAACCTCGTCCGCAACGCCGTCGTCCACACCCCGCCCGACGCCGGGATCTCCGTCTCCGTGGGCCCCCTCGAAGCCGGCTCCCCGGGGCCGCCGGGCGATGGTCCCACCGACGGGATCGTGGTCTCGGTGGTCGACCACGGTCCGGGCGTCCCCGAGGATGCCGTGGCCCACCTCTTCGAACGCTTCTTCCGGGCCGATGCCGGGCGGTCCCGGGACGCCGGCGGGACCGGTCTGGGCCTGTCCATCGTCGACGCCGTCGCCACCGCGCACGGCGGGCGGGTCGAGTACCGGCTGACCCCGGGCGGCGGGGCGACGTTCCGCCTCGTCCTGCCCGGTCCGTCGTAGCCCGACTGACCTGTTCACCTTCGCCGGAAACGGGCCCGGAGACGTGGCGGGCGCGCGCCAGGCGGCGAAGGGGGCGGAGTTCTGGTTCATCACCTCGGTCGTGCTGGCCGGCGCCCTGGGCCCGCGGCGATCCTGATCAGATAGCTCTGGTAAGATGGCCGCCACCACAGGTGATCGTTTTGAGGGGGTGAGACCCATTTCCGCTGTGTCAGGGTGGGTGCTCTCCTCCCGCGGTCGCGCGGTTCGTTCGAGGTAGGCGATCGGGAGGGTGCCCTTCGGCATCCCGAAAGGCTTCCCGTGTCGACATCCGGCCCCTCTCCTTCCTTTCTCTCCCCTTCTCGTCCGTCCTTTCCCTCCTCTTCTCGTCCGTCTTCCTCACCGTTTTCGTCCCTGCCGCGGTCCGTCGTCGTCACGTGGCTGTGGGCCGCCGGCTGCGTCTTCGCGGAGGACGAGGCACGGCTGCTCGTCAATGCGGCCCGGACCCCGGGCGAACTCGCCGCGATGGTGCAGCGGCGCGTCGCCGGTCTGCCCCTGGAACACGTGCTCGGCTGGGCGGAGTTCCACGGCCTGCGGATAGCTGTGGACCCCGGGGTCTTCGTGCCTCGCCGCCGCACGGAGTTCCTCGTCGATCAGGCGGTCGAACGGGTTGCCGGCCGGTCCCGGCCGGTCACTGTCGTCGATCTGTGCTGTGGCTCGGGGGCGATGGGGGTCGCGCTGGTGGCGGCCCTGCCCGGGATCGAAGTACACGCCGCCGACATCGAACCGGCCGCGGTTCGGTGCGCCCGCCGCAACCTCGCCTCCGCCGGTGGCCGGGTCTACGAGGGTGATCTTTACGAGCCGCTGCCAGCCGTCCTACGGGGCCATGTGGACCTGCTGGCCGCGAATGCCCCCTATGTACCCACCGGCGCGATTGAGCTGATGCCGCCGGAGGCTCGCGAGCACGAGCCGCGGGTGGCGCTCGACGGCGGGGCGGACGGGCTCGATGTTCTGCGGCGGGTGGCCGCCGAGGCGCCGCGGTGGCTGGCCCCGGGCGGTCACCTGCTGGTCGAGACCGGCGAGCGGCAGGCGGCATCGATCGTCGAAGCCAGCGCCCAGGCCGGCCTGATCCCCACGGTCGCCAGTTCCGCCGACCTGAACGCCACCGTCGTCATCGCGACCAGGCCGGCCGCGGCTCCCGTGTCCGCGGTGGGCGCGGCAGCTGGACAGCTGCCGCCAGTCGGGTAGGCCCAGCCCTTATCCGCGGCTGCCCGCGGAAAGGCCGCGGGCAGCCGGATGCGGATGGACCGAAGCCGTCCTCGGTGAATCCCCGGGACCTGCTCGTCAGCCAACAGGAGATGTTTCAGGGCAGGACGTCGTAGGTGTAGGTGTCGGTCATGTCGAG
>NZ_CDWWXB010000253.1:0-4377 GCF_977971855.1 Frankia sp. CoWAU3
TGGAGGTTCGCGATCTCTGTTGTCGGCGACGGTGGTTGGCGTCCGTTGTGTGGCGGCGGGTCGATCGGGCGAGGTGGCTGTTCCCGCCCGGCCTCGTCGGGCAAGGACGAAGAATGCCGTGACCGGGCGGTCCGGTTTCTCCCGGTGTTCCGGTTCCCATCGATTTTTCTTGTGCGCCGAGTCCCGTCGTAGTTCCGGATACCGGCGGGCCGGTTCAACCGGTGAGCGCGCCCGGACTTTCCTCTGCACGTGCCGTGGGCAGGGTGTACTCGGGCGCGGTCACTGCGGCGGTCACCGCGGCGGTCACCGCGGCGGCCATCCCTCCGGCGAGGTGGCGGGGGGATCCTCCACGCCGCCAAGTCCTCCTCCCCGGGGATGCCGTCCCGCCGGGTGACGCGGTAATAAGGATTTGAAGATGACGGATTAAAAATCGCTTTCTGGTGTCACCCGATGAGGTTGAAGGCGGGGAGAAGAACTGCTCGGGAGGTCTTTCCGGATGGCCCGGTGTGGCCTTTTCGTGGCCGCTGGCCCCATCTTTTGCTTTGCGTCAGTCGCGCGATGTTTGATGCGTCTGTCGCACCACGAGTCCCCAACGAGGGTGATGAAGTCATGTCCTCTTCATGTGAATGTGGTGGCCCTCCCCAGGAGCCTCCCCTCCAGGCACGGAGTACCGTGCCTGGACAGACGTTGACCGGTCCCCGACCCACCGAACCCGTTCAGGTCGGCATGATCCCCGGGCAACCCGCCCCGGTCCGCTCGGGCGGGCGCAGTCCGTCAGCTTCGAGTGACCCCGCCGAGGAAGGGAGGACACGTGGCGTCGGCCGTGACCCAGCTTGCCCTCCCCGGTGCTCTGGTTCTGGTCCGTGCGCAGGAGCCGGGCACGCTGGTATCCGATCGCGGGGGATGGCAGCGGGCGGTGCTGCGGGCGGCCCTGCCATCGGCGGCGAAGCTGGTCGCGTTGACGCTGGCGAGCCACGTCGCCGAGGTTCCGCCGGCGGCGCCCGCCGGTGCCGCGGTGAGCGCCCCCGGCCTGGTCACCCTGGTCGCGGAGACCGGTTACAGCCGGACCCACGTGCAGCGCCAGATCACCAGGTTGCGCAACCAGGGCTGGTTGGCGACGGTGGCCCGGCCCGCGGCCGGCAGGACGACGCGGTTAGCCCTGAGCATCCCCGAGGCCGCCGTACGGGCAGGCGAGGTCCGCCTGGTCGCGGCCGGCGTCGCATCCTCTCCTGCGTCCGCGGCTCCGGCGTCTCCGGAGGCCGGCTCGGCAACCGCAGCCTCGGCCGCGCCCGCCCGCCGGCGCCGCGGCGGTCGCCGTGGCCGGATCGGCCTGCGGACGGTGTCTGCGGTCGGCCGTCGTCCCCGGGCGATGGCGTCCGTGGCGGGCGATGGCTCGCCTGGTGCCGCCAGCCCGGCGGTCAACCTCGCCCCCTCGAGGGGCGCCGACCGCCCGGACACCGCCGGTTCGGATGATCCGGACACCGCCCGTTCAGACCAGCCGGAGCCGGGTGACGTCCGAGCGGAGGGCGACCCCCAACCGGCCTCGGCCGTGGGCACCGTCGATCCCGCCACCCGCGGGGCCGTGACGGACGAGCCACACGTCCCGACGGACGAGACCGCTGGGGCAGCGGACGCGTCGACTCCCGAACCGGAGCGGGGCGCCCCGACAGTCCCGTTGCCCCCTCCGCCGCCCGAGCCGATGACCCTGGCCGCCAGCCAGGTGATCACGGTCCTCGCGAACGCGATGCGGTGCCCGACGTCCGACTACCTGGCTATCTACCAGAAACTGCGGGTGATCCTGGAGGAGGACAGCTGGGAACCGGTCGAACTGGCCCTGCATCTAGTGCACATCATCACGACCGGTGTCCTGGTCGGGGATGGCGACGAGATCGACAATCTGTCCTGGCGACTCGATCGCCTGCCCAGGGCGTCCGCCGACTGCAACTGCCGCGCCTGCCTGGAGAACCGGGGGATCAGGACCGGACTGACGCCGGGTTCCACCGTCCCGAGCCAGGGGCGCGGGCGCTACACCCGCACCGCGAAGGAGAAGGGACCCGCGCCCGGACGCCCAGGATGGGAGGCCTACGGGTCCCGAGCCGCCCGCCCGGAATCCGGGGCGCCGCCCGTGTCGATCCCGCGGCCACCGCTGGAGGCTATCGAGGAGGCCGCTCGCGCGGGGCGTGCGCATGCCCAGATGGCGAGCCAGTCGGCGGCTGACGGCGCGGCCTGAGCCGGTCGACCTGTGGTCCGGGTCGCCCGCCGCGGCCCGCCCGTGGCGGGCCGCAGATGGTGACGGTCAGTGGCGGATGGTGTTGCATAGTCCCAGCGACAGCCCATCATGGGAAGTCATGGTGACTTCGGTGGACGACACCCGTGGCTGATTCCGGGTCGGACGGCGGCTATGACGCCGACGTGATCGTGATCGGGAGCGGGTTCGGCGGCAGTGTCAGCGCGCTACGGCTCGCGGAGAAGGGCCATCGTGTCCTCGTGCTGGAGGCCGGTCGCCGGTTCACCCCGGACACGCTGCCGAAGAACAGCTGGCACGTTCGCCGGTATCTGTGGATGCCGCGGTTGGGCTGCCACGGTATCCAGAAGATCACCTGGTTGGGTCGGGTCGTGGTGCTGTCCGGAACGGCGGTCGGTGGCGGCTCGGTCGTCTACGCGAACACGCTGTACCGCCCGCTCGACGCCTTCTATACCGACCCGCAGTGGCGGGACATCACCGACTGGCGCCGTGAGCTGGAGCCGTTCTTCGACCAGGCCGAACGCATGCTCGGGGTGAATCCCAACCCGACGACGACGTACTCCGACGAGGTGTTCCGCAGGGTCGCCGAGGAGATGCGGGTCGGGTCCACCTTCGCGGCGGCGCCGGTCGGTGTCTTCTTCGGCCGCGACGGCCGCCGGGAACCCGGCGTGCGTGTCCCCGACCCGTACTTCGGCGGCGCCGGCCCGGCTCGGACGGGATGCGTAGAGTGCGGGGAGTGCATGAGCGGCTGCCGTCGAGGGGCCAAGAACACCCTCGACTGTAACTACCTGTACCTGGCCGAGCGGGCCGGTGTGCGGGTAGTCCCGGACACCACGGTCACGGCTGTCCGGCCACGCCCGACCGGCGGGTATGAGCTCGACATGGTCCGGACGGGGGGTCTCGTCCGGCGTCGGCGACGTACCCTCACCGCGGAGCAGGTCGTGTTCGCCGCCGGCACCCTGGGCACCCAGCGGCTGCTGCTGGCGATGAAACAGAGCGGTGACCTGCCGGTGTTGTCCGACCGGCTCGGTCATCTCACCCGGACGAACTCCGAGGCGATCCTGGGCGCATCCAGGCTGCGCCCTGATCGGCGGATCGCCCGGGGAGTCGCGATCACCTCGTCCTTCCACCCCGACGAGCACACCCACATCGAACCCGTGCGCTACGGCCGGGGGAGCAACCTGATGGCACTGATCAGCGCGTCGATGACCGACGGCGGCGGGCGGGTGCCGCGCTGGCTGAAATACCTGCGTCAGGTCGTGCTCCACCCACATCAGGCGCTGGCGTCGTCACTGCCCTGGCGATGGTCCGAGCGGACCATCATTGCGCTGGTCATGCAGTCGTGGGACAACTCGTTGATCGTCTCCCTGCGCCGTGGACCGTTCGGTCTCGGCTGGCTGACGAGTCGGCAGGGACACGGTGAGCCGAACCCCTCCTGGATCCCGGAGGGCAACGACGCCGCCCGCCGGATCGCGGCCAGGATGGGCGGCTACCCCGGCGGGTCGATCGGCGAGATCGCCAACATCCCGCTGACCGCGCACATCCTCGGCGGGGCCCCCATCGGCACGGATCCCACCACCGGAGTAATCGATCCCTACCACCGGGTCTTCGGATACGAGGGGCTGCACGTCGTCGACGGCGCCGCGGTCTCGGCGAACCTCGGCGCGAACCCGTCGTTGACCATCACTGCGCAGGCCGAACGGGCGATGTCCTTCTGGCCGAACAAGGGGGAACCCGACCCGCGCCCACCCCTCGGGGCGGCCTACCGGCCGGTTGCGCCGAGAGCACCGGCGCACCCCGCCGTCCCAGCCGGCGCTCCCGGGACCTACCGCGTGGTCGGCCCGGTCGGCCCGGTCGGCCCGGTCGGCCCGGTCGCGGGGACGAGGTGACCGGTTGCCGGATGCTGGCCACGAGCTGCCGGGATGCGGGCGTGTCCGGCAGCCACGCTTTGCCCGGCACGCCGATCGCCGGCACGTGATCTCAGCGCCGCCGGCTGGGCGCACCGCGCGACGGGTCGACGCCGGGCAACTCCTCGAAGTCAGGGGTCGCCGAGTCGGACAGGCCTTCGTCGAAGGCGCCCCGGGTATCCGTGCCGGCGGGGGGTGCGGTGGTGCCGGCGGGGGGTGCGGTGG
>NZ_CDWWXB010000254.1:0-3553 GCF_977971855.1 Frankia sp. CoWAU3
TCGACCTCCGGGTCAGGTCGGTCCGCATTCGTCTGCGAGGCGGTGTGAGGTGGAGGACGGGATCGGCGGGCAAGGGGTTGTGTCACAGCGTGTACGCACCGTTCGTGGGGGCGTTAGCGTGGGTCGGTGCCGCCGACGAACCAGCCGCTTCTGCGCGAGTTTATCCATATCCCGGAACGGACGAGCACGAGTGACCTCGTCCTCAGCCTGACCGGGGGTGTCAGCGACCTTGAGGCGGCACTCCGTGACTATGTGATCACGGATGCCCTGGTGGTCAACGAGGGTTGGGCGCGCTCTCGGGCCTTGGGACCGTGCCCAACCTCCACAACTTTCTGGCGCGGATTTCTGGCGCGGACGGGTCGCAGCGTCTGGTGCGGACGGGTCGCAGCCGGCTCCCGCGGCTCCCGCGGCTCCACGATGTCGAGACCCGGTCCGCCATGGGTCATGTTGGTGAATCGAGTTCACAGATGCTAATCTGCCTCTTGGATGTCCGTTAGGTCTGAGATGGGGACCGAAGAGGGCCGGCACGGTGCCACCGGGCCGGGAATCGGTCGCCCGGCGTCCTGCCAGACTGGTCGGGCTGTTCACCAAGGGGGGTATCAGGTGCCGAGTTCGACGACCGAACATGCTCCGTCAGCACGCCGCGTCCGCCAGCAGGCCATGGGCGGGAAGGGACCGGGCCCGGGGGCGCCGGCATCTGACGAGCGTCCCGACATCGGCGCGCTGGTGGAGGTCCGTGGTCAGAAGTGGGTGGTCGCGGACATCGACGGACCGGCCGCCGGCGGGGCGAGGTGGATCGCGCCGGGGGCGGGCGCGGTGGACGTGGGCGCGGTGGACGTGGGCGCGGCGGGGCCTGACGTCGTCGGGGACGGAGCGGCGCCGAGCACCAGCACGTTGGTCACCCTCCAGAGTGTGGAGGACGGTCGCTACGGCCACACCGTCGAGGTGATCTGGGAGGTCGAGCCGGGCCGGCGGGTCCTGCCCAGCGGTTCGCTGCCCGACGTCACCCGGGGCGGCTTCGACCCACCGGGCCGGCTGGCCGCCTTCCTCGACGCGGTGCGCTGGTCGGCGGTGACCTCCGCGGACGCCCGGCGGCTGCAGGCCCCGTTCCGCTCGGGGGTGGCCGTCGAGGACTACCAGCTCGAGCCGGTGGCGCGCGCCCTTGCGGCGCCCCGGGTGAACCTCCTGCTCGCCGACGATGTCGGCCTCGGTAAGACCATCGAGGCCGGGTTGGTCGCCGAGGAGCTGCTGCTGCGGCACCGGGCGCGCCGCATCATGATCGTCTGTCCGGCCGGGCTCACCCTGAAATGGCGCGACGAGATGGCCGAGAAGTTTGGCCGCGATTTCACGATTATTGACGCGGAGCGCTGCGCGGCGGTCCGTCGCTCGCACGGCAGCGCGGCGAACCCGTTCGAGGTCTACCCGCTGACGATCGTCAGCCTGCCCTGGCTGCGTGGCCCGAAGGCGCAGCGGCTGCTCGACGAGGTGCTGCCCGGCGATGGTCAGCCGACCTACCCGCGGACCTTCGACCTGCTCATTCTCGACGAGGCCCATCACATCGCCCCGGCCGCGCCCAGGCAGGTCTACGCGGTCGACTCCCAGCAGACCAAGCTGATCCGCCGGCTCGCGCCGCACTTCACCCACCGGCTGTTCCTGTCCGCCACCCCGCACAACGGCTACCTCGCCTCGTTCACCGCGCTGCTGGAGATCCTCGACGACCAGCGGTTCGCTCGTGGCGTCGAGCCGGACCGGACGGCCGTGGACGAGGTCGTGGTCCGCCGGTTGAAAAGCAGCATCGAGAACGCGGACGGCACCCCGCGGTTCCACCGGCGCCGCTCGATCGACATGCCGGTGGTCTACCCGGACGGCGAACGGGGGATCCACGGCCTGCTCAAGGAGTTTGCCGCACTGCGCCGGGCCCGGCTGGATTCGCCGCGCGGCCGCAAGGCGACCGACCTGGTGACCCTGCTGTTGAAGAAGCGGTTGTTCTCCTCCCCGGCGGCGTTCGGCCACACCGTGGGCGTCTACCGGGAGACCCTCGTGTCCCGGCACGGGCGCCCGGTCCACGCGTCCCGCCTCACGGACGAGGCCGAGCCGGGGATGCCTGGGCCGTGGATGCCCGAGCCGTGGATGGAGGACTATTTCGACGACGTCGCGACCCTGGACGACGAGCAACTCGCCGACGCCGAGGACGACGCCCTCGGCCGGATCGGGCCGATGCAGCTCGATCCCACCGACGGCGAGATCGAGCTGCTGGACCGGATGCGGCGCTGGGCGGACGCCCACGAGGCCGAGCCGGACGCCAAGGCCCGCGCGCTGCTCGATTATCTGAACGCGGTGTGCCGGCTGGACGGGCGGCACTGGTTCGATGAACGGGTCGTCGTGTTCACCGAGTACCGCGACACGCAGATCTGGCTCGCCGGACTGCTGCGCCAGGAGGGGCTCGCCGGGGAGCGGCTCGGCCTGTTGCACGGCGGGCTGTCCGTTGACGAGCGCGAGCAGCTGCGGCTCGCCTTCCAGGCCGAACCGAGCGAGCATCCGATGCGGGTCCTGCTCGCCACCGATGCGGCGAGTGAGGGCATCGACCTGCAGAATCACTGCCATCGGCTGGTCAACTACGACATCCCGTTCAACCCGAACAAGCTGGAGCAGCGGATCGGCCGCATCGACCGGTACGGGCAGCGCCGTTCCCCGGAGATCCGGCACTTCGTCGGCTCCGGCTGGTCGGGCAGCGTCGATTCCTTTGAGGCCGACCTGGAGTTCCTGTCGCGGGTGGTGAAGAAGGTCGCGCAGATGAAGGCCGACCTCGGGTCGGTCAACGCGGTGCTCTCCGATCGGGTGCAGCGTCGGATGCTGGGGGAGCGGATCGACCTCGGTCCCGACGACCTCGACGTCGGTCCGGGCGGCTCCGTGGCTGCCGGAGGCACCGTCCCGGTCGCGGAGAACGTGCGCGAGCAGGTGCGCCGGCTGCGGGCGAACCTCGACGACACGGTCCGCGAGCTCGGCATCACCCCGGCGGCGGTGCGCCGCGTCGTCGGCACGGCACTGAGCCTCGCCCGCCAACAGGCACTCACCCCGTACGTCGACGAGAAGGAGCACGCCGAGGGACTGTTCACGGTGCCGACGCTCACCGGCTCGTGGCAGCGAGCCTCCGCGGGGCTCACCGAGAAGCTGCGCCGTGAGGACCTTCCCCCGGGCACGCCGCCGCGCCAGCGGCCGATCACCTTCGACCCGGCCATGGCGAAGGACCGCGACGACGTCGTGCTCGCGCACCTCGGCCACCGCCTCGTCGACATGTCGACAAGGCTGCTGCGGGGCGCCGTCTCCAACGCCGACGTCGGGCTGCACCGGGTCACCGCCGTGCGCTCGGACGATCCGCGCTGCGAGGAGGTGCTGATCGGCGCGTTCTCCAGGTTCGTGCTGGTGGGCGCGGACGGCGTCCGGCTGCACGAGGAGGTCCTGTACGCGGGCGGCTGGGCGCCGGCGACCGGGCGGTTCCGCCGCCTGGAGAACCTGACGGTCCTCGGCGATCTCGTCGGTACCGCGCTCGCCG
>NZ_CDWWXB010000254.1:3903-4720 GCF_977971855.1 Frankia sp. CoWAU3
AGCGCCGGGCCGCCGAGGAGAATCGGATCACCACTATCCTCGATCAGTTCGCCGCGACGCTGCGCGGTGCGATCGAGGATCCGGAGAACGACGAGGACGCCCTGTTCAGCCGGTTCGAGATCGCCAGGAGCCGCGAGGAGCTGGCCCAGTACCGCAAGGACCGGCAGGCGTGGCAGGACCGGCTCGACCGGCTGGACCAGGAACGGCGACGGGAGCTCGACGTGATCGCGCAGCGATACCGTGACCCGGGGCAGCACCAGTTCCCCGTCGCGGTTGTCCTGGTCGTGCCGGCAGCGGAGGAGGCGCGATGAGTACCGTGGGTGCCACCACGCGGGGCCGGGGCATCCCCGGAGGTCGCGGCAGCGGTGGCGGCAGCGGTGGCGGTCGGCGCCGGCCGCCCGCGCCGGACGGCTCCGCGCAGCACCGCGAATGGCTGAGCCTCATCGAGGTCAGCGGGCCGTTCCTCAGCCTGCCCGTGCTCCGGCGGGTCTGGCCGACGCTCGACCCGCTGGAGAAGAAGACCCGGGAACGCCTGCGCCGGGAGCACACCGCCTGGCTGGACGATCCCGCCGGCGGCCAGGCGGCCTGGGTGCGTTTCGTTCTCGGCGAGCTACTCGGCTGGGGGAACACGCTCGTCCTGCCCGATGGCGCGGGTGGCGCGGACGGCGCGGGTGGCGCGCTGCGCTCGTTCACCGTCGACGTCGGCGAGCACGACGCGCACCTCGTGCCGTCCTTCATCCTCGTCGATCCGGACACAGCGGACACAGTGGCCGGGGGGGGGGACACAGTGGCCACGGGGGACACAGCGGCCGGGGGG
>NZ_CDWWXB010000255.1:0-2337 GCF_977971855.1 Frankia sp. CoWAU3
CCCCGGCCCCGGCCCAACGTGAAGCTCAGGTGTGCTCCCCCGGGTGGCGACGCGCCGACGCATCCCCACGGGAGCCACCTCCACTCACGCGGGCCGCCCCCACGCGGGCCACCCCCACGCGGGCAATGACGCCGAGCCGACACCGCCACGCGGCGTGCACCGTCCGCGACTAAGGTCGACGGCATGGATCCGAAAGATCCGGGAATCAGACACCTGGACAGATCCACAGTGATGATCTACCGTCCGCCCGCGGGACCGCCGGTCGGACCGAGCGGGAGGACCAGCCGTGCGGGAGAACCTCACCCTCGACGAACCACGCCGAGGGATCCGGTCCGGCCGAACCATGACGCTGCTTCCGGGGCTGGTCCTCGCGGGAATGGTCGCGCTGACCGCCGGTTGCGGGGGGTCCGACGACATCAGCGTGCCGCCCTCCGTCAGCACACCAACCCTGCCGACCTCGCTGCCGAGCGGGCTGCCCACCGCGCTGCCGACCTCGCTGCCGGGGGTGGGAAGGATCGACGCCGTCAGCGGCGCGGATGCCCTGCGTGGCACGAATGTCCCCCCCGATTTCCCGGTGCCGCCCGGGGCCACCGTGAAGGTCGGTACGACCACCGGGAAGACGTCGACGGTGACGCTGGGCGGGGTGTCCAGCGACCGGGTGGCCACCTTCTACCGGCAGACCCTGCCTGGCGCCGGCTACAAGATCACAACGGATGTGGGGATTCCGGGGGTCGCCAGAGCCATCCAGTTCAACGGGCACGGCGTCAACGGGAGTATCGGGGCCGCGGGGATCGGCAATACCGACGGCGTCGCCGTGGTGTTCACCAAGCGGTAGTCCCCCCGGGGGATCACGGCCGGGCTCACCCGGGCACGACCGGCCGTTGCGGAAAATCGAGCTGCGAGCGATCGAGCTGTGGAAGATCGAAATGCCGGCGGATCTCCGCCTGCACCTCGCGCGGCGGGTGCCGGGCGTCCACGACGGCCACGAACTCCTTACGCTGGAAGATCTCCATGACCGGTCGGGTCTTCTCGTGGTACTCCCGCAGGCGGACGGCAAGTGCCTGCGGGTTGTCGTCGGCCCGGGTCAGCAGCGGCGCTCCGCACACGTCGCAGGTGTCCGGCACCTGCGGCCTACTGGCGATCAGGTTGTAGTCCAGGCCGCACCGTGAGCAGAACCGGCGGGCGAGCACCCGCCGATAGACCTCGTCGTCGGGGAGGTCGAGGTAGATGACCCCGTCGATGTCGTAGCTCTCCAGGAAGAACTCGGCCTGCCGGGCGTTGCGCGGGAACCCGTCGATGATGAACCCGTAGTTCCAGTCGTGCTCGGCCAGCCGGGAGCGCACCACCGACTCGACGAGGTCGTCCCCGACCAGGTGACCGGCCGCCACGATGCGTTTGACCTGGGCACCGAGTTTGGTGTGGTTCTGCACGTTCCAGCGGAAGACGTCGCCGACGTTGATGTGGACCAGGTCGAAGTCCCGGGCCATCATCGTCGCCTGGGTTCCCTTGCCGCTGCCCTGCACGCCCATGATGACGAACTTGCGCACGCCGACTCCCGATCGTTCCTCCGCCCCGGAGGCCGGCCGACGCGCGGCCGCCTCGGTGGCCCGCCCCCAGCTGTCCCACCGGCCTCTCCGTCGCGACGTTATCCGCCATGGAGATCACTAGGGGTTTCCGCGGCCCAGCGGTGGCGGGTACGTCATGACACCCGCACGGCCGACCGGCGGGCTGTCCGCAGCCCAACCCGGACCGATGCACGCCGACAATGCCGTAAAGAGCAGGATGTCAGGATGTATGGGGATCGGGGGAGCGCGGAACGGGCCGCGGCTGCGATCCCGGATTCTAGGAGGGAACGCGGGTGTCAAGGGGACTGCGTCAGACGCTCGGCGCCGGCCTGGCCGCCACCGTGCTGGCGGTGGGGCTCACGGCGTGCGGTTCCGGGGACAAGGCACCGGCTCCACCCGCGGAGATCGTCCTCAATCGGGGGCAGGACTCGTCGATCCCCTTCCGCACCGAGGCCGACGGCGAGGTGCTCCTGGACGTCACCACCACCGCCCCAGGGGTCTCCTGGGGCTCCCCGGGCGGCGAGTCCGCGGTGCTGTCGCTCTACGTCGACACCGCCTACGCCACCGATCTCGTGATCCCCACGTCCTTCCCGATCAAGCGTAGCCTCGCGCTGGGTCACCTGGCCGCCGGCAGGCACACCCTGCGGACGCTGTTCGCCGCGGACCGGTCGCCCCGCAACGCCGCCACGGCGCGCCTGACCGATCTGACCTTCCGCACCGTCACGCCGCAGGACAACGGCTACCAGGCACTGGCGCACGCCCCGGTGATCTA
>NZ_CDWWXB010000255.1:2454-4431 GCF_977971855.1 Frankia sp. CoWAU3
TGGCCGGCGGGCCGTTCCAGAACGCCGTCACCGACACCCCGCTGCTCGCCTTCCACTCCGAGGCGCCAACCGCGATCGCCGGTCATCGCCTGCTGACCTACTCGATGGTGTGGAGCAACGAGGACGAGGGCACCCCGACCCCGGCCCTGATGGCGTTCTGGGGGCGGACCACCGACATCGAGTGGACCTACCAGGTAGAGATCGACGCCACCGGCAACGCCATCCCCGGCAGCGCCGTGATCCAGGGGCCGGAGCACACGTCGCAGCCGTTCACCGGCCGGTACGAGAGCACGCACCCGCTGCTCGGGACCTGCACGCGCAGCAACAGCATGTGCCAGAACACCGACGGCCCGATGCGGTTCGCCCTGTCTGCCGCGGACACCCTCGACCCGAACGCCGAGGCCCCCGAGCGGGAGATGGACCGCAACCCGTGGACCTACTGGGTGATGTCCCAGGAGGTCGCCCGGGAGGGCAAGGTCGCCGACGCCCCGGTCCCGGACCCGCGCACCCGGATCAGCGACCCGCGTAACTACCTGTACCTGATCGTCCGGAAGAACACGGTCGGCGCGCCGAACACCGCCGACGCCTGGGTCGGGCTGTCGGTCGGGGTGCGGCTCGCCGGCAACCCCGAGACCTACCGGTCGAACAAGACCTACCCTGCCTGGTCCATCGAACGGGACGCGCCGGCCGCCACGGCTGTCGAACTCCCACCCGGGACGGTCGCGGAGGACATCGCGTCCATCCAGGCGACCCGGGTCGTCGGTGCGGGTGCCGACACCGGTGCGCGCATCCAGGTCGACTCGATCGAGCGGGCGTTCCTGCTGGGTCCGGACGGCCTGCCCCAGCAGTCGTTCCTGTTCACGCCGACGAAGGTGACCCTGACCGCCGCCGCGCCGACCGCGACCCTGTTCCGCCGTTCGCAGGGCGGCTCCTGATCCCGTCCGGGGTTCCCTGATTCCGCGGTGGCCCCTCACCCACGTGTGGTGGACCCCGAGGTGTGCACCGGTCCCGGGGTCCGACCGTGCGCCCCGGTGCGATCGGGGACCCCGGTGCGATCGGGGACCCCGGTGCGATCGGAGGCCCCGGCTGGCGCCGGGCGGACGGCGGCCGTCGGCATGCTGTCGAGCGTCCGCACATCCCGACCGACGGGCAACTGGGCGATGCTGCCGACGATGGCGGTCGGCCGGTAGGGGAACCGGTCGACATCGGTGATGGACGTGATGCCCGACAGCACCAGCACGGTGTCCATTCCGGCCTCCAGGCCGGCGACGACGTCGGTGTCCATCCGGTCGCCGATCACCACGGTGGTCTCGCTGTGCGCGGACAGCGTGTTCAGCGCACTGCGCATCATCAACGGGTTCGGCTTGCCGACAAAGTAGGGTGTGACGCCGGTCGCCCGGGTGATCATCGCCGCGACCGCCCCGGTGGCGGGCAGGAGACCCTCCACCGAGGGACCGGTGGGATCGGGATTCGTCGCGATGAAGCGTGCGCCGTCGCGCACCAGCCGTACCGCTTTGGTGATTGCCTCGAAGCTGTAGGTCCGGGTTTCCCCGAGGACGACGTAATCGGGTGACCGGTCGCTGAGGACGTAGCCGATGTCGTGCAGCGCCGTGGTCAGGCCCGCTTCGCCGACGACGTACGCCGATCCCTGGGGGCGTTGGGTGTGTAGGAAGAGCGCGGTGGCGAGGGCCGAGGTCCAGATCCGCTCCGGCGGGATCGTGAGTCCCGCGCCAGCCAGCCGGGCGGACAGGTCGCGGGCCGTGTAGATCGAGTTGTTGGTCAACACGAGAAAACCCAGGCCTGCCTCGCCGATCCCGGCCAGAAAGGCATCCGCGCCCGGAATGGGATGTTCCTCATGGACCAGAACACCGTCCATGTCGATGAGATAGTTCTCGATCAGATGTTCCGCCATGGCCCCCGATTCTCCCCGCCAGCGCTCGATGCCGTCTGCCGGGTGGTCCCCACTCGGCACCATGA
>NZ_CDWWXB010000256.1:0-3548 GCF_977971855.1 Frankia sp. CoWAU3
GCAAGTACTCACCCAGCTACACACTCGCCGCTTGATCTCACCTGGGGAGAACTGCACCCGAAGGAATTCCACGATCTGATAGCGGGGCTGCATGCGGGCGTAGAGCAGACGGGGCGCGTGGGTCACGGTCCCGCGGATGGCGCGCAGCACGTCCCCTTCCGGCCAGATCATCAGGTCCATGATGTCGCTGCCCGGAATCGGGATACGAACAATCACGTCTCCGGCCGGCGTGTCCATCCGGATGTTGTGGTTGTAGAAACCCGACGAGGCATCGGGGCGCCCGACCGCCTGCCGGTACAGTTCGTCGGGCCGCCACGTGTGCCCGTTGAGCAGGTCGGCGACGAAGTCCTCGACGCGGGCGTCAAGATCGGTAAGCGTGCCGAACGGCTGGATTCCTGCCCGTGCCCGGCTCGCGGCGGCGGTCACCTGCCCGTCATCGATGCCGAGGATGGACAGTGCGTGCGCCGAGCAGAGGATGATTGTCGGGTAGACGTCGGCTGCTTCCAGCTCGCGGACGCTCCACTGGAGCGAGGAAACCGCTTCGTCGAGCTGACCCCGGCGGGCATGGACCAGGGCGCGGTAGAACTCGGCGCGGGCTCGACCGGAGCGATACCCGACTCCATCGAGGGCGGCGCACGCGGACCGTAGGGAGGTCTCGGCCTCGTCGAGCTGACCGCATCGGAGCTGCCCGATGGCGAGAGCGGTATACGCCTTTCCGAGCTCGTGATGGGCGCCGATCTCGCGTTGGATCTCGATCGCCTGGCCTGCCTCGACGATGGCCTCGGCAGGGTGGGTGTAGGCGAGGAGTTCGGCCCGGTTGGTCTGGATGTTGGCTAACCCGAGAACGCTATCGGCTGCGGTGTAGTGGGCTGCGGCCTCGTCGAGATAGCGGGCGGCGGCGTCGAACTCGAACGCGAACCGGTGGGCGAGGTGACGCATCCGGGCCACGGCTCCGTGAAACTCGGTGTCCTGCCCCGGAGCGGACGCACTCAGGTCGGTGGCGAGTGCTTCCGCGTCTCGGAACCGGCCCTGAGCCATGTGAAGGTCGGCGGCCCACAGGCCCGCGGTCAGCCGGGATGCCCCCGTGGCGCGGTCCCAGACCTGGGTGTAGGCGTCGAGCGCGGCCTGGGTCTCACCGGCGATGCGTCGACCATGTCCGGCGGCCACGGTGAGCCGCGCGCCGACCATTGTGTCGATGGACAGAGCGGTGACCGGTTCGGGAACCAGCGCCGTGACCGTGGCCGCGTCGCCGAGGCGAATCGCCGCCTCAGCCTGCAGGCACCGCAGCGCTTCGGGCAGGTTGTCGTGGTCGGGTTGGTCGTTGAGCCGGGCGCGCAGGTCCTCGGTGATGCCTTGGGCGGCGCTGTGTCCCCCACGGCGAACCGCGTGGTCGGCATAGCCGAGGATGCTGTCGCCGCTGATCTGCCGACCCCGCAGGGCGTGATACGCGGCCTCCCGCAGGGCGCGGGCGGCATGAGCGCCGCTGTCCCGGCCGGTCGCCTGGTCGGCCCGGTTCTCCCACAGTCCCTGTAGCAGGGCGTGGATGTCGGTGGTAGTGCCCGGAGAAAGCCGTTCCCGCAGGGCTGCGGCCATGAGCTGATGAAACCGCAGCGCGGTGTTCGCCGGGTAGACGAATGAATATGCGGTGAGGGATTCCCAGGCGATGCGATGTCCCGGGAGATGGAACGTGGCCGTCAGCATCCAAAAAATATCATAGTCGAAGATTCGCGCCGGGCTCAGGACCTCCAGTGATCGAATCTCTTCCGGGGCGACATGCTGAAGAAAGCGCGCCAAGATCTCCTGCTGGGACACGAGGGCACCGCTGACCCGCCCACCGGTCTGCAGGTGCGTGTCCACCGCCAGGTTCAGATAGAATGGGAGACCTGCGCTGGCGTCCGCAATTGTCTGGCGCTGGAACGGATCGGTGATCCCGCCGGTGTCGAGGAGTTCCAGCCGGGCTTCCATGGGCAGGCCGCCGATGTCGCATATCTCGATGAGGCCGTCCCAGTCGGGATCCGTCAGTTCCCACCGCAACGGTTCCCGGCTGGCGATGACCACCAGGCCGCGGTCGAGCTGTGCCACGAGATCACGTAGCCAGGCATCCGCGAGTTGCGCCCGTCCGGTGCGTACCGGGTTCGGCACCAGTGCCTCGTGGCTGTCAAGGATGATCACATACTGTCTGTCCTGGCTGGCAGCCCGAAGGTCTTCAGCGAACAGAAACGTGACGGCGTCGGCGAGCTCACTGTTCGGCAGGTCGTCGAGTGTCGCCAGGGTGGGATCGCGCCGCACCCGCAGGCGGCAGCGTACGTCGCAGCCGCCACGCTCCAACAGCTTGACAAGGCCGCGGGCCGTACCGAAAATCGGAATTCCGGTCATCGTGTCGGCGATATCCGCGAGAATGGAACTCTCGTCGACGAATGCCAGTTCCGAACGGTTCAACCGCAGATGTGGGTGTAGCCGCTGCCACAGCACTGCGTAGGCGATGTCGAAGCGATCGAAGTGGACCCCTTGCGACCCCAGTTCGTTGCGTAGCACCGCCAGCGCGTCTTCCTGCTGGCGCAACGAGTGCACCTGCAGATCGAGCGATGCCGTTCGATACCGGGTTGCCGCCCGGTCCTTCAACTCGCGCAGTAGTCGTGACTTACCTATACCGCCCACGCCGATGGCGTTGAAGACCCGTGGACCGTCACCTAGATGGGTCAGCTCTTCGGCGAAAGCCGCCAGCACCGGTTCGCGGTCCACGAAACGCCGCTGCAGTGCGGCGACCCGATGAAACCGTGGCGCAGGCGCCATGTAGACCTCCGACCATCACAGACCGCAATACCGTCGAGGACGATGCAATCATAGTCGAGCTTGACGACGCACGATGGACCAGCACATCGTGCTGCGGCGCGATCCGATCCTTCCGTCCCGCACCCGGGGGGCGAGCCCGGGTGCGGGACCGCGACCACGGTTCCGCACCCGGGTAGGCGTGCGCCGTGGGATCCGGTCGGCTAGTCGTTCTCGAGCGGAATCTCGTCGAGCGGGATGTTCAGGTAGGACGAGGAGCCGTCGGTGGACGAGATCTCGATTTTGCTGTTGGTGACGGTGGCGTCGCCGAAGAACCTGTCCTTGGTGTCCACGACCAGCTGTATCTGGTGGTCCGGCGTGATGCGGTAGTCGGCCGGCTGTAGGTGGATGTCGATTGTTTGCGTCTCTCCCTCGCGGTCGTTGAGTAGGGTGAAGGGCGCGCTGGTGATGATTTTTGCCTTACCGGTACCCGGGTCGACGTCGAACAGGTGCGCCACGAGCGTCGCGCTCTTCGCGGACGGGGTGACCGTGAGATGCGCCGAGACGGTTCCGGTGATCTGACTCGGTGCGGTGAGCGGTTCGCTCGACCACACCGCGGCGTCCTCGCGGGAGATCTCCGAGGTCTCGTACACGATCGGAGCCCCCAGTCTTTCGAGGACGCCGGTCTTTACCAGGGCCGGGGCTATCAGTGCTGGGGTGTCCGTGCCGTCCCGGAAGGTGTGGCTCCACCCGGAGTTGGGCTGAGGCGTCAGTGAGCC
>NZ_CDWWXB010000256.1:3853-4561 GCF_977971855.1 Frankia sp. CoWAU3
GTCCGATGTCCCCGGCAGCGGCGCGTTCAGGTAGTAGCGCCGCGGCGGCAGCGTGTACGAGTCCCAGTCGGCGAATTTCTTGATCGTGAACAGGTTATGCATGTACTCGGTGTGCACGTCGCCGTCGTTCTCCACGCCGTTCTCCTTGTCGGCAACGAAGCGGTCCAGCCAGCGGAAGGTCGTCGCTGTCGGACGACTGATACCGCCGAGAAACCCCTTGATCTCGTCGCCGCCATGATCCCCGATCATTACCAGGAGGCGTTTGGGACCGATCAGTGCGTTGAAGAACTCCACCACCGCGGGTACCGAGAAGATGGTCTCGTGCCAGTAGGTGCCGAGGAAGATGGGGACCCTCCTGGCGTTGAGCTCGTTCAGATAGGTAACCGGTGAACGGACCGCGCTGAACTCCAGCAGCCGTTCGATATTCCGATTGGCCCGGAAGTCGTCGAAGATTTTCCTGACTTCGGCGGAGAGGTTCTCCTCGCCGAACAGCTTGGCGAGCTCCTCGAACGCCAGTAGGTGTCGTGTCTCGTTCTCGTACAGCGATCGGCCCAGATCGGCCCAGGCGCTCTGCGCGCACACGGCCCTCACCCGGTCGTCGTGCGCCGCGATGATCAGGCTCTGGCCGGCGCCGTAGGACGACCCCGCGAACCCGATCCGATCCGGATCCGCGCGGTCGGGATAAGTGTTCAGTACCCAGGGCTGCGC
>NZ_CDWWXB010000257.1:0-4212 GCF_977971855.1 Frankia sp. CoWAU3
CGGCCGCGGGCCGCTGACCGTCGCCTCGCCAGCGAGCCAGAATCGCCAGGGCCATTCGGTCGCCACCCGAATCCCCACCCGGGGGCCGCGGCGGACCCGGCCGCCGGAGATACCGGGCGGGCCGGGAGGACGGATCCCCCGGCCCCCGGCCAGTGCCACCGTAACCGGCCCCGGGCCGGTGATCGGGGTTCCGCTCAATGCGCCGGTCACGGCGAGCGCCCGTCCCAACCGGCCGGGGCCACGCGCCAGGTCCGCCTCGACCAGGTGCGGGAAACGGCCCGCCACGAGGTCGCGACCCGCCACGACCTCTCCGGAGCGCAGGAGCACAGCCGACGCCGAACCAACCGGTCCGCACACCACGTTCAGACACCAGTGGACGCCGTAACTGAGGTAGACGTAGGCCCGTCCCGGCGGTCCGAACATGACGGCCGCGCGCGGCTGTCGGGCCGCGGTAGGCGTGCGAGGCGGGATCGTCCAGCCCCCCGTACGCCTCGACCTCGGTGATCCGAACGGCGACCGGCCCGTGCCAGACCGTCGCACCAAGAAGAGCCGGTGCGACCGCCAGAACGGGCCGGTCATAGAAGTCCACCCCGTCCGGCGCGGCACCGTCCGTCGGTGCCATGCCGGGCGAGGATTCGGGTAGTGCCGTCAACCCACCGCCCAGGCCTGGTCCCGGTCCAGCACCGGACGCAACGCGATGATCTGCTCGCGGACCCGGTCGGGAGCGGTCCCGCCGGGGGCCGAGCGGGCCTCCAGCGCTCCCCGCACCGACAGCACCTCGCGCACGTCCGGGGTGAGCAGGGGGTTGATCATACCGAGATCGTCGTCCGACACCTCGTCGAGATCGACGTCGTGGGCCACGCACCACGACACGAACTGGCCGACCGCCTCGTGCGCCTGACGAAACGGCGCCCCTCGGCGCACCAGGTACTCGGCGACATCCGTGGCCAGCGCGAAGCCGTCGGGCGCCGCGGCGACGAGCCGCTCGCGACGGACCCGCATGGTCGCAACCGTGCCGGTCAGCGCGGGCAACACCAGCAGCAGGGTGTCGACCGCGTCGAAGACCGGCTCCTTGTCCTCCTGCAGATCGCGGTCGTAGGCAAGCGGCAGTCCCTTGAGGGTGGCCAGGAAACCGGTCAGATCCCCGATGAGCCGGCCGGACTTCCCCCGGGCCAGCTCCGCGACGTCCGGGTTCTTCTTCTGCGGCATGATCGAGCTACCGGTCGCGAAGGCGTCGTCCAGTTCGACCCAGCCGAACTCCCTCGTCGTCCAGAGCACGATCTCCTCGCCGAGCCGCGACAGGTGCACCCCGATCAGGGCCGCCACGAACAGGAACTCGGCAGCGAAGTCCCGGTCGGAGACCGCGTCGAGGGAGTTGGCGAACGCCCGGTCGAACCCCAGCTCCACGGCCACCCCCTGCGGGTCGAGCGGCAGCGAGGAACCGGCCAGTGCCCCGGCCCCCAGGGCGCTCACCGACGCCCGGACGTCCCAGTCGCGCAACCGGTCGATGTCCCGGACGAACGCCTGCACGTGTGCCAGCAGCTGATGACCGAAGGAGATCGGCTGGGCGTGCTGCAGGTGGGTCATCCCGGGGGCCGGGGTGTCGACGTGCTGCTCGGCAAGCACGACTAGCGCGTGGGACAACTCGGTCAGCCGCGCGGCCACCTCGCGGGCCGAGTCCCGCAGGTAGAGCCGCAGGTCGGTGGCGACCTGGTCGTTGCGGCTCCGGCCGGCCCGCAGCTTTCCGCCCAGCGTTCCGAGCCGTTCGAGCAGACCACGTTCGAGGGCGGTGTGGACGTCCTCGTCCTCGACGGTCGGGCGGAACCGGCCCTGGGCGACCGCGTCGGAGAGCTCGTCCAGGGCGGCAAGCATCGCCGCGAGCTCGTCGGCGTCGAGCAACCCGGCCCGGTGCAGGACCCGGGCGTGCGACTTCGACGCGAGCAGATCGTAGGGCGCCAGCCGCCAGTCGAACTGGACGCTTATCGACAGCCGGGCGAGCGCCTCCGCCGGGCCGCCGGCGAAGCGCCCGCCCCACAGCCGCATCGGCGCCCCGTCATCGGGCCCCCTGTCACCGGGCGCCCCGTCACCGGGCGCCCTGCGCGTCGTGTCGTTCCCGCCGGGCGGGTGCGTCGCGGTCACGGGTTCAGCCGCTGCTCGCGCGCCGCCCAGACCTTCGTCGGCAGACCCCAGAGCTCGATGAACCCGCGGGCGTCGCGCTGGTCGAACTGGTCGCCGGCGTCGTAGGTGGCCAGTGCGTGGTCGTACAGACTGGCTGGGCTGCGCCGGCCGACGACCTGGGCGACGCCACCCACGAGCCGGATCCGTACCTCCCCGGACACTCCGGCGCTGGCGGAGTCGACGAAGGCGTCCAACGCGCTCTTCAGCGGCGAGTACCACAGACCGTCGTAGACGATCTCACCCCACCGCTGGTCGATGCCCCGCTTGAACCGGGCGACGTCCCGCTCAAGCGTGAGGTCCTCAAGGTCCCGGTGGGCCGTCAGCAGCGTGATCGCCGCCGGGCACTCGTAGATCTCCCGGCTCTTGATGCCGACGAGCCGGTCCTCGATCAGGTCGATCCGGCCCACGCCGTGGGCGCCCGCCCGGACGTTGAGCTCGGCGACGAGATCGGCGAGCGGGAGGGAGCGCCCGTCCAGCCCCACCGGGACACCGTCGATGAACGAGATGGTCACCTCGTCGGGGATCCGCGCGACGGTGGGGTCCGCGGAGTAGACGAAGACGTCCTCCGGCGGCTGGGCCCACGGGTCCTCGAGGACGCCGCACTCGGCGGTGCGGCCCCACAGGTTCTGGTCGATGGAATACGGCGATTTCTTCGACACGTCGATCGGCAGGCCGCGTTCCTCCGCGAAGGCGATCGCCTTGTCCCGGGTCATCCCCGAGTCGCGCACCGGGGCGAGCACGCTCAGCCCGGGGGCGAGCGCCGCCACCCCGACCTCGAAGCGCACCTGGTCGTTGCCCTTGCCGGTGCAGCCGTGCGCGATGGCGTCCGCCCCGTGCTCGCGGGCCGCAGCGACCAGATGCCTGACGATGACGGGTCGCGACAGGGACGAGATCAACGGATACCGGTCCATGTAGAGCGCATTACTCTTGATCGCCGGAGCGACGAAGGACTCGGCGAACTCCTCACGGGCGTCGACGACGATCGACTCGACCGCGCCACAGGTGAGGGCGCGCTGCCGGATGGCCTCAAGGTCCTCGCCGCCCTGGCCGACGTCAACCGCCAGCGCGACGACGTCGGCGCCGGTCTCGGCGCCGATCCAACCGATGGCCACGGACGTGTCGAGGCCGCCCGAGTAGGCAAGCACGACGCGTTCGGTCACAGTACTTATCTCCTTATGTCGTTTTATATCCGAATCATGTTGAATTATTGAAAATCACGCCGGGCTGGTCAAAGAAAACCGATGAGTGCTATTTTTAGCAAAAATCAGCGCTATGTTCATCAAGGATGCCGGGAAGGCCGGTTCACGGCGTCGCCGGCGCACCGCTACGCATCCTGGTCTGGCACGGCGGACGATCCCGTCGACGCTCCACGCGCCCGGCCGTCGGCGAGCCACAGGAGATGGGCGGCGAGTGCCGGACCCCTCGGACCAGCATGCCCTCCCTGACCAGCGGGATCTCCCGGACCGACCGAACTCTCCGGACGGACCGAGCTCTCCAGACGGACCGAGCTCTCCGGACGGACCAGGGCCTCGGCTGCGGGAGCCGACCGGCAGACGACGAGCACCGTGTCGTCCCCCGCGATCGTGCCCATGACCCCCGGAAGCGCCTCCCGGTCGAGCACCGAGGCGAACAGCTGCGCGGCGCCCGACGGCGTGCGCAGCACGACCAGGTCGCCGTTGGCCTCCGCGGAGACCAGCAGTTCCTCGCAGAGCCGGGTGAGCGACAACCGGACGATCTCCGCCGGCGCGAGGTTCGCCTCGACCGCGTAGACCAAGCCGCCGTCCGGACCGCGCACCTTGGTCGCCCCGATGTCCTCCAGATCACGGGACAGGGTTGCCTGGGTAACCTGGACGCCCTCGGCCGCCAGCAGACGCGCGAGCTCGGTCTGTGAACGCACGCCGCGCTGACCGATCAACGCCGCCAGCCGAGCCTGGCGGGCGTGCTTGGTCAACGGCGCGGCACGCGCGGCCTCCGCGCCTGCTTCCGAGGTCATCGCCCGGTGCCCCCCACCGACGATGCGCCCCCCACCGACGA
>NZ_CDWWXB010000258.1:0-4208 GCF_977971855.1 Frankia sp. CoWAU3
GGGGGGCAGGTCCCGCCGGAGGAGGACCCGGCACTCACCGACGAGGCACGCCTGCTCACGGAAATTCGTGATCTACTGGCGGAACACCGTCCCACCGGCTGACCAAGCTGACCCAGTCGGCCCGGGCCGGCGCGGCCCGGGCCGGCGCGGGCCGGGCCGGCGCGGCTCCACGCCGGATCGCTTACCCGAACGTTGGTCGGCATTCAGGAATCGCTCAGGCTTTCAAGGGAAAGTGCCTACCATGACACCGCGTCTCCCCTTCAGCAGTAGCGCCGAGGCCGCCCCCGGGGGCGGCGGCAGGGAGGGGTCCGGCGCCGGGCATGCCTCCCCCTCCCCCTGGGCTCCGCCTATCGGCGGCGCGGCCGGGACACCAGCCGGCCAAGCTCACCCGGCTGGTCCCGCCAGCTCCGAACCCGACCTCCCGGCGGGCCCGCCTTCCCGTCCGCCCGGCTCGCCGTACAGCCAACCGCCGGCGCTGGGGCCATCCTCCGGCCAGCATCCTCAGTATCCGAATCCCCATCCCCCGCATGGGGATCCTCGTCCGTATCCGGATTCTCCGTACCCGGCCGGGCCGTCCCAGGCCAGCCAGCCGCAGGCCGCGTTCTCCGCGGGAGGCTCACCTCCGGCGGCGCCTCCCGGCGGCCCGTGGGGACCACCTTCAGGCCCGCCACCCAGTGGTCCCGCTGCCCCGAGAGCTCTGAACGGCGCGGCCGGCCCCGCGGGACCCCCGACCGGAGGGCATTCCTGGGGACCGCCGTGGAGTTCCCCGAGCGGCGCCGGCTCACCACCCGCCCAGGACCTCTACGGCAACGGGACAACCATGGCCGCCTCGCAGCCTTGGCGCCGACGGCGGCTCGTCGCCGCCGGACTCGCCATTGCCCTGGTCTCGGCCGGTGTAGGTGGCGGTGTCGGAGCGCTGGTCGCCGATAACAACGGGGGGCAGACCATCGTCACATCCGCCGGTCTGCACAACACCGTGGACAGTTCCGGTGGAACGTCGCCGGCAGCCGCGAACACCGTGTCGGCCGCGGCGCAGAAGATCCTGCCAAGTGTCGTGACAATCTCCGAGGAATCGAGCAGCGAGTCGGGCACCGGCTCCGGCACCATCATCCGTTCGGACGGGCATATCCTGACGAACAACCATGTGGTCTCGGGTGCCGCGAACGGCGGCTCGCTGACGGTCACCCTGCAGGACGGTCGCACCTTCGATGCGCAGGTCGTAGGCACGGATCCGAGCTCGGACCTCGCGATGATCAAAATCAATGCCACCGGTCTCGCTGCGGCCACGTTCGGCAATTCCGACACGCTGAACATCGGGGAACTGGTGGTAGCGGTCGGCAGCCCGCTCGGGCTGAACGGTACGGTCACGTCCGGCATCGTCAGTGCCGTGCATCGCCCGGTGCGCACCGGGGATTCAACCGTGCGGGATCAGCAGAACACCGTGCTCGACGCAATCCAGACCGACGCATCGATCAACCCCGGTAACTCCGGTGGTCCGCTGGTCAACAGTCGCGGCGAGATCATCGGCGTGAACAGCGCGATCGCGACCGTGGGTGGTGGAAGTCCCTTCGGTGGCGGCCAGCAGTCCGGCAACATCGGCGTCGGTTTCGCTATTCCGGGCAACTATGCCGAGTCGGTGGCCACCGAGTTGATCTCCACTGGAAGCGCCCGGCACCCGTACCTGGGCGTCAGCGCCTCCACCGCGGAGGAGAACACCCGCTCCACCGCCTCCAGCGGCAACGGTGCACAGATCCGCTCCATGGTTCCGGGTGGACCCGCCGAAAGGGCCGGCCTTCGCACCGGCGACGTCATCACGAAGGTCGGCAACCGTGCCGTCAACGACGTCGACTCCCTCATCGCGGCGGTCCGGTCCCACGCCATCGGCGACGAGGTGGAAGTGACCTATACCCGTGATGGACAGAGCGGCACCGTCAAGGCCCGGCTCGCCCAACAACCACCGGCATCCTGAGCTATGTCCCGACCCGCAAGAAGCATGGTGCCATCCGGCGGAAGGCCGCGAATGGCCGGTCCGGTTCCGAACGCCGGTTCCGCCGAATTGATGACAGATTTCGATTTATACTCATTGAAGGCAGATTCGTCCCTGGTGAATTGGTCCCGTCTCCGATGGGACATGGCCACCCTGCCGTGGGACCTACCAGGCAAAGTAGCCAGCCGTAGTCGATGAGGATCAAAGTGCGACGGCATCAGTAGTCAAGCGTTATCGACTGTCGAATCGGCGACAAAAAAATCTTCACGACGTTCACCCGCTGCGGGGGACAAACTTCTAGCATTGGGACTGCCTCACCGGGCTACCGATGGGGCGATGCCGGCCCGTTCCGGGGCCGCCGCTAGTCCCCGGGGAGAAGCTGAGTATGGACGACGACGCGGACCTAGTGGCCCGTGTCCGACGTGGTGACCGACAGGCGTTCGACGATCTCTACGATCTGTACGCCGATGATGTCTTCTCGATGTGCCTGCTGATTCTGGGCGATCCCACCGTGGCCCGCGCAGCGGCCGGGACGGCGTTCGCACTCGTCGCCCGCACTCGTCTAAATCCCCTGAGCGATCCCACCCGGCTGCGGTCCTGGCTACTCGAGCTTGCTCGAGGAAGCGCTCTGGCCTGGTCTGGATCGCCCCAGGCGCGCAGCATCCCGGTACCCCATGGAGTCTCGCCCGAAGAGCTCCTCGCCGGTGCCATGGTTCCGGCGCCAGCGAGTCTGCGGGTCGGCCTCGCGCGCACCTTCGATCGCGCCGCTGTCGCGGCTGTAGCCGCAGCCTCAGCCGCCAGTCGGCGGGCAGCGGCAGCGGCAGCCGATACCGAGAGCGAGAGCGAAGTCGGCGAGACCACCAAGGAGACACCGAAGGTCAATCTCGTCAAGGTACCGACGGCTCCACCCAGCGGTGACAGGTACGCCGACGCCGAGAAAACCATCATCGCCGCCACCACGCACTCCGTGCGTGTACTCCCGCTCATGCGCATGGACTCCGACAACGACCTCACCGACGCACCGCAGACTCATGCTGGCCGCGGCAGCGCGGGATGGCGCAGGCGGTCGGCGGTGGCAGTCGCCGCGGTGACGGCCATCGCCGTCGCCGGCCTCACGGCGGCCATGAACTGGCCCACCTCCGATGCCCAGCTGCTGTCGGAGGACGAGCCGAATATCACGCAGGTGACGCAGGGGCAGGCGACGCAGGCACCGACCCCGGACGCGATACGTCCGCCTATGCCTGCGGCCGCACCCAGCAATGCGGCCGCGACGTCCTCGACAGTCGTCCCGACGGTTGCCGGAGCGTTTACCAGCCGGGCTGCATCGCCCGGAGGCTTGGAACCACACCTCATGGAGCCCATCGCGCGGCAGGTCAGCAAGCCCTCGCCCTCCGCCCCTCATCGTCCCGACCCTGCTTTTGTCAAGACGCCTGCGACATCGCCTCCGTCCTCGCCATCCACCACCCCGGCGCCACGCACGCCGACGACGGAGCCACCGACCACGACTCCTACACAGCCGCCAACCACGGCTCCATCGCCAGCCAGCAGACCCACGACGGCACCCCCCAGCACCCCACCCACGACGGCACCGACCGGGGTGGACGCTCCGACGCCGACGTCCCCGCCGAGTGGCAACCCCGGGAGCCCAAGTACCGGACCTACCCCCAGCAGTTTCTCCACCGGAGGGACAAGTTCACCCAGCACGGGCGACTGGATCACTAATACGATCACAATACCGCTGCCCATTTTCATCTAGTCTTCTCTCTAGTAAACATTGCACAACAATGTGGGTGCGGGCATACTCAAAAGCTGCCAGGTCGAGAGACGTTAAAAGGCCCGAGATCCGCCGAGTGCCGATACTCGGCCTAGAAGGGACTGCGGTTCGGTCCCGGACCCGTCAGCGCCATAATCACGCATTGCCCACGCAGGGTCCCCGGCCCCGTTCTCCGCCAGTATGTCGAAAAGAAATATGCCACAGAGTTTCTCGCCGATGATGCTGGCATAATTGGCTACCCCTCACGGAAGATCATCACCGTATTCTGGCTGTGCTCGCGTACTTGAAATCCCGCGCACCTGAAAGGATGACAGGAGCCAACCGAACACATGGTCGATTCTGCGTCACACTCGCCACGGCGTCAACCCCTACGCCCACCGAGGAAGACCGCACCGCGGAACAGCGCATGACTTGCGGCTGTGGCGACCACATCCTCAAGCTTCCGGT
>NZ_CDWWXB010000259.1:0-4128 GCF_977971855.1 Frankia sp. CoWAU3
GGCTGGGGTCGTTGGGGTGGCTGGTGATCCCGGCTCCCGACAATCCAGCAACCCGACCAGCAATCTGACGATCGGTCAACCCGACAATCGGTCAACCCGACAATGCGGGGTAACCGGGCAACCCGACAAGTGGGCACCACGACATCCGCTGGCGGTGCTCCTCTCCGGGGCGACGGTGGTGACGAGCCGGCGAACGGTCGTTGCCACCCGCCGTCCGGGTCACGCGGAGGAGGAACACAGAGGAGGCACCTGCGGTGAGGATCGTCTGTGTGGGGGGCGGACCGGCAGGACTTTACTTCGCTATCTCGGCGAAACGCCGTGACGCCAGCCAGGAGATCATAGTCCTCGAACGCGACCCGCCCGGGGCGACCTACGGCTGGGGGGTCGTGTACTGGGATAACCTTCTGGACGTCCTTTTCCGCAACGACCCAGGCAGCGCTCGTGCCCTGCGGGCTGCGTCCACTCTCTGGCAGGAACAGCGGATCAGTCTGGGCGGATCGTCGGCGGCATATCTCACCGGCTACGGCTTCAGCCTGCAGCGGGCCGCGCTGCTTGAGATCCTCGCCCGGCGGGCCACCGACCTCGGCGTCGAGGTGGAGTACCGGCACGAGGTGGACGGCCTGCGCCCGTACGCCGACGCCGATCTCGTCGTGGCGTCCGACGGCGCGAACAGCCGGGTGCGCCAGCTGGCCCAGGACGATTTCGGTACCAAGGTCGAGATCGGCGGTAACCCGTACATCTGGCTCGGCACCGACAAGCGCTTCGACAGCTTCACCTTCGCCTTCGAACGGACCTCCGCGGGATGGATCTGGTTCCACGCCTATCCGTCCAGCGTCGGCGTCAGCACCTGCATCGTGGAATGCTCCCAGCGGACGTGGAAGGGACTCGGCCTTGATCTCCTGAGCGCCGAGGACGCGCCGCGGATGCTGGAAAAGATCTTCTCTGGTCCGTTGGACGGCCATCCGCTGATCAGCCAGTGCCGCGGCCGGGCGGCGCGGTGGCTGCGCTTCGCCGATGTCACCAATCGGAGCTGGTACCACGACAACGTCGTGTTGATCGGTGACGCCGCCCACACCACGCACTTCGCCTTCGGGTCGGGCACGGCGCTCGCGATCGTCGATGCGGTCGTGCTCGCGCAGAGCATGTACGACAGCGGCGGCGATCTGCCGGCCGCGCTGCGAGATTTCGACCGGCGGGGCCGGGCGGCCCTGGGTCCTCTGCAGGCGGCGGCGCGGACGAGCATGGCCTGGTTCGAACGGGTGGACCCATACCTCGATCAGGATCCGGTGTCGTTCGCCTACTCGATGGCGTCGCGCCAGGGCGAACAGCCGCCGTGGCGCTACCCGGTGCACCGTGCCAGCCAGCACCCGGCCGTGCGCAGGGCGCTGCGCGGACTGAACTCGAGTGCACGGTGGGGCTTGGCCCGTCGCCGGGGCGAACCCGTCGCCCGGAGAAGTGCGGCGGGTTAGTCAAGGTCGGCCGGGGCGTTCGCCGAGCGCCCCGCGGTGGTTGACGGCGCTCTCCACGGCAGATCACCTTCCGTGAGCTGCCGAAGGTTTCCACCGGGAAGATCGAGAAGAACGTGCTGTGTGGCTGGGGCACCGACCCGAACCTCTGCGACCGGTGAGATCCGCCGGGCCGGGCATGGTCCCGCGCGCCGGTGACGTCGTCGTTCCCGCACGCTGATCGTTCCTGCAGGCTGATCGGTTCCTCGTGTCGCCCGTTGGCAGGCCGTTCGGCATTTCCACTTCATTCTGTATCTATGTGTAAACGTTCGACGACACGACGTCTCTGGACCCGGGATGGGCGGCGCTGAGTGCGGTTCGGCAGTCACTATGCGGGACATGCACCTCACGGACATCGCGGAACTGCCCTATGATCCATGCGAACACCTCACCGGACGGCTCACCCGGGTGTCCTCCGGTGGTAATCGCCGCCCTGACGTCGGCCCGAAGGCTGCCGGCCGGAGGATTGCCGGCCCGAGGATGATGTCGGATCTCACCGCGGCGCCGGTATGGATCCCGTGAGCGACAGGACGGATGGAACCGGTATGGCTGAAACTGGTATGTCCAATAGGGCCGGTAGGGCGGGCGTGTCGGACATTGTGAACGCTGCCGATGTAACGGATGTCGCCGATGCGACGGATGCGGTCCGGGAGAACCGCCCGATCGGTCCCCACCGCCGCAGGGTGCTGCGGGGCGCCGGGTTGCTCGGCTTCGGCGGTGGTGTCGCGATCGGGGGAGGCCTCGGGGGAGTCATGGCCCTCGACGGCGGTGTCGCCGTTGCCGCGGAACGTCCCCAGGAGGACCAGCCGGGCGGGACGGACCGCGTCGCCGCGGTCCGTCGTGAGGCGCTGGCCGGGGTGGTGGGCGACGGCCGTCACCAGCCCGGAATCGCCGACCGCCCTCCCGCGCAGCTCGTCTTCACCGCCTACGACCTGACGACGTCCGGCCCGGCTGCGGTCCGCGCATCCCTCGCCGCGGTGCTGCGCACCTGGACGGCCGCCGCCGCGGTGCTGATGCGAGGCGAGCCGCTCGACGGCGCTGAGCGGGACACCCAGGGACTCGGACCGGCGGGGCTGACGATCACCATCGGGCTCGGCGCGTCCGCGCTGCGCCGCGCCGGTCTCGACGCGCAGATACCCGCGGAGTTCGCGGACATTCCCGCGATGCCCGGTGACCAGCTCGATCCGGTGCGCAGTGGCGGGGATCTCGGCGTGCAGGTCTGCGCCGAGGATCCGATGGTCGCGGTCTCGGTTTCCCGGCAGATGCGCCGTCTCGCCGCTCAGGATGCCAGGCCCCGCTGGATCCAGCGGGGATTCCTTCGTTCCGCGGCGGCCGCGTTCAACCCCGGGTCCACCCCACGCAACCTGATGGGGCAGATCGACGGCACGGACAACCCGGGACCGGGCACGCCGCGGTTCGAGCGGGCGGTGTGGGTGTCCAGCGGGCCGGAATGGATGCGGGACGGGTCCTACCTGGTCTGCCGGCGCATCCGCATGCTGCTCGATGCCTGGGCGCGGCTGGACGAGACGGCTCAGAGCGCGGTCATCGGCCGCCGTAAGTCCGACGGTACCGCGCTCTCGGCACCGCCGTTGGGGCAGGGCGGCGCTGAGACCATCCAGCCGGACTTCACTGCCCGCGCAGCCGACGGCAGTCTGGCGATCGCCGGCAACGCCCATGTCCGGCTGTCCCACCCGTCGTTCCACGGCGGGATCGCCATGCTTCGTCGTGGCTACTCCTATGACGACGGCCTGGACTCAGCCGGCGAGCCGGACGCCGGCCTGTTCTTCGCGGCCTACCAGGCCGACCCGCGTACGGCGTTCGTCGCGGTGCAGCGGACCCTCGCGGCCGGCGACGCATTGAACACCTTCATCCGGCACACCTCCAGCGCCCTGTTCGCCGTCCCGCCCGCGGCGCCCGCGGGCGGCTTTCTCGCGCAGGGGCTCTTCGGTGCCGGCTGAGCGGTGCCGGCTGAACGGTGCTGAGTGCGCCCTGAGTGAGGGTGGCTCCGGCTGACGGAAACGCCAGCCGGAGCCACCCGCGGGAGATAGCCGTTCGGGAATGCCTGGCGGATGCCCGTCAGCGGGCTGACTCCGCCAGGGAAGCCCTCCCGCGATGTTTACAAATATTTCGGTGGTTCGCCACCGTGTATTTGCGATATTCGACAGGCGACGGGCCTACTTTCAGCGGTATGCCTGTGAGTCCTCCCAGCGAAGTGGTGGCGTCGGGTGTTCCGGCCGGTATGGCCGAGGACATGACAATCGCCGAGCAGCACGAATGGCTCCAGACCTTTCTCCGGCGGCGGCTGGTCAGCCGACGCGGGATTCTGCTCGGCGGTCTGGCTGGCGCCGGTGCGGCGAGCCTGTTCGGCACGCCGTTCGGCCGGGCCGCCTACGCCGCCACGAACGACAGTCCCCTGCTCGTGGGCGGCAGGCACACCGCCTTCGGCGCCGATCCGTCCCGGCAGCTTCGGCTGGCGGCGCAGTTGTCGCGTAACCCGGGCCGCGGCAAGGTTCTGGTCGATATCGGGCCGGGACGCGGTCTCGGCGGCACGGTCGAGGCGGAGATCCGACCGCTGCTGTCCCAGGTCCCCCAGGCCGACGGCTCGATTCTCGCCGTCGAACAG
>NZ_CDWWXB010000260.1:0-4122 GCF_977971855.1 Frankia sp. CoWAU3
GCGCGGCCCTGGGTGGAATGGTGAGGTGCATGCCTGTCGGCCTCTCGGTGGCGGGCCGGGGCTCAGGGAGTGACCGGCTGGCGCGCCGCGGGCGTCCGGCGGAATGCGGAGAGGACGTCCTCCGGACGCTCGGAGACGGGCGTCGGCGGCTCGGGATGGCGACGATCATGGTCGGGTGGCCGGGAACGGTCTGTACGTGAACATGGTTGTAAGCGTAGACCTCTCGCCCGGCGATGTCGAACACGCGTTCGTTTCTGTGGTCGCGGCTCCGTCTTGGGGGTGTGGTCGTAATCGTGAAAGGATGACCCGTCGTTCCGCGTTGAACGTTGGTCTCAACCGAGGTAGCGTAGGCGGGTATTGGCGCGGTTGTTTCCGTCGAGGGCGAGGGTGGAGGCATCAGGCTTGCGGTCGGTTGGGGCTGTGGTGGTATGCTTCACTCTTAAGTCGTCCGCCCAACCGCCACGTGGCGGTTGGGCAGACGAAGTGGCGGTGGATAATCGTATGGTCTTTCGGGTGTTGTTGAGGTGAGTCGTGAGTACAGGTAAGGTTCTTCGCTTCGACCATGTTCGGGGTTACGGTTTCATAGCTCCCAGTGACGGTGGAGACGATATTTTCCTACATGCCAACGATCTTCTTGTTGAGAAGAATCTCGTCATCCCTGGGGCCGTCATGGAGTTCGAGATCGAGGAGGGCGAGCGTGGGCTGAAGGCCAGTGCGGCCCGCATCCTCAGGTCCGCGCCCGCGGCTTCGGGTCTGGCCGCTCCGGCGCCGACGAGGGGAACCGTCCACGCGGACGATTCCGACGCTCTCTGCGACGTCCTGCCGGTCGGGGAGTTCACCCAGGAAATCACCGAACTGTTGCTCCGGATCGACCCGACCCTGACGGGGACGCAGATAGTTCGGATCAGAAGCGAGCTGATGGGCGTGGCCGAGAAGTACGGTTGGATCGAGAGCTGACGCGTATCCGGGCGTCTTTCTCACGTCCGGCTCTCCCTTCCCCGGACGTGGGAGGGCCTCGGAGGCCTCGGGGCGGGAGGATAAGGATCCCCCGGGGCGGTCCAGCGGAGTCGGGCAGGTGCCGTCGTTCAGCGTCCCGCGCGGCGGCGGTTCTTCCTGCCGAGGTGTCAACTGCCGCGTATCAGCGCTTAATAATGTACTTTGGCAGGCTATAGTGGGCCATGCCCTGCTACGCGGCCCGCAGGTAGCCACGATCGTTGTCGAGTATCGCGTCCGGTTCGGCGTCGAGTATGTCGACGCCGACCTTGCCGCGTCCGGCCGCCGGCTGCTGGTCGTCGACCCCGCCGGGGTGGATGACGATCTGGTCGGGGACGTGACCGAGATCCTGACGTCGCTGTGTTTCCGGCTGTATGGTCGGGAGGCCGCCGCGGACCGGGTCCGGCGCGCGGTCGCAGCCGCCGTCGAGGAAAGCCCGTGAGGGTCCTCCAGGCGTATCGGGTTCGCTCTTGACCCGGAACGACGCCCAGCTCGCCGACCTGCGCCGGTATGCCAGCGCAGGTCGGTTCGTTTGCAAACGGAACCTACAGCTCGACGAAGCCGGACACGCAGGTGATCGTGTCGCCGCCGATCCAGACCGTGCCGTCCGCATCAGCGGAGATGTGCACCCGTCCGGTCCGGTGGAGCAGTGTTCCCTGGCTCACCGTGTAGGGTGCGCTCGCTCGCCCGGTCCGGAGCAGCCATTGGGCGACGGACGCGTTGAGGCTTCCGGTTACCGGATCCTCCCTCGTCGTGCCGTTCACGGGGAAGAAGGCCCGAACTTCGAACGTCTCGGTCGACTCGGGCGGATACGGGCCGAGCACGCCGAGATGCAGGTCGACGATGCCCGGTTGCAACGCGAGGACCGCCTCGGCGCTGTCGAGTAGAACAGCAATCCATCCCGGCCCGTTATCCGCCCACTCGGCGGCCACGATGTCATCGCGGGCGATGCCCAGCGCCGTGCCGATGCGCTGGACGAGGGCCTCCTTAACCGGCCCCGAGCGTCGCAGCGGGGGTGCGGCGAACGCGAGTCCGTCCGCGGTCCGCCGGACGGGAACGAGCCCGGCACCACACTCCTGAACGACCACATCGCCCCGTTCGGCCGGAGGCCGGGTGGTCAGCCAGGCGTGGCAGGTACCCAGCGTGGGATGCCCTGCGAAGGCCAGCTCGGCACCGGGTGTGAAGATCCGGACCCGGTAGTCGGCGTCCGATGAGGTGGGCGGCAGGATGAAGGTGGTCTCCGAGAGGTTCGTCCACCGGGCGAACCGCTGCATCTCCTCCGGGTCGAGTCCCGATCCGTCGAGCACGACGGCTACCGGATTGCCCTGATACGGGGATCTTGAGAAGACATCGATCTGTTGGAAGGGACGCGGCATCGGCCCAGTGTCCCGCGGGCCGCCGGCTGACCGCGCGGATGCGGGTGAGGAATTCCTGGATTCCGATCGCCAGGCGGCTGGAGGCGATGGAGCGTCACCAGGAGCGGGCCGGCGCGGGAACGCATCCGGGTGCATATCAGCATGAAGGCATGAGTTCCTCCGCCGACACCCATGGCCGACCCCGTCACGCCGAAGCGGGTGGCCGCCGGCATCCGCGTATTTCCAACGAGCGGATCGCCTTCGCCCGGATGCGCACCTCGCAGGACCGCGGGGCGGATCTGATCACCTCCTTCGCGGGATCGCTGCCCTTCGTCTACCTGCATGCGGTCTGGTTCGGCGGCTGGATCCTGTTGAACGAGGGCGTGTTCGGCGAGGGCGCCGTCTTCGACCGCTACCCGTTCGGCCTCCTGACGATGATCGTCAGCTTGGAGGCGATCTTCCTATCGACGTTCGTGATGGTCAGCCAGAACCGTGAGGCCGCCCGGCAGAACCTCCGTGCCGAACTCGACTTCGAGACCAACCTGCGATCCGAGGTGTGGTCGGTCCACATCGGGCGGGCGCTCGGGCTTGACCCCGACGAGGTGGAACGGGACGTCCAGGAGCTCGTCGCGCACGCCCGCGCGGAGATCCGTAACGGCCAGGCCCAGCCGATGGGTCCGGGAGTGATGGGTCCGGGAGTGATGGATCCGGGAGTGTCGTGACGCCTCAGGTGCATCGTCGGCGACGACGCGAATCCGGTGCCTGCTGCCCGGCGCCGGGCGCGTGGGGCCGGGTCAACCGAGCGTGACGATTCAGTCGAGCGTGACGACGAGGCCGCGCAGCTCGTAGGCCGCGATCTCGTCCCGGAGGGTGACCTGGGGTGGGCTGGCCATGTGCAGGCCGTCGAGCATGAACAGCTTGTGCAGGAAGATGTCGGTTTCGTGGATGGCGACGTGTGCGCCGGGGCATTTGTGGGGGCCGTCGCCGAAGCTCAGCCCCGCCGGACTCACGCCGTCGCCGATCGGGCGGGCGGGGCGGACTGTGTACGGGTCGGCGCCGATGGCCTGCGTGTCGATGTTGGTGCTGCTCACCGCGATGTCGATCTGGGCGCCGGCTGGGATCGTTAGCGGGCCGTGCGGGCCCGGTAGCTGGATGTCGGCCGTCGTGCGCCGTTTGAGCGTGGAGATGACCGGTTCCAAGCGCAGGAACTCGTGCAGGATCGCGATCCGTTCGGTCTGGTCAGCGTCGTGGTAACGGGCGCGCAGTGCGTCGTCGGTGAACAGGTGCCAGGCTGCGACGTTGATGAACTCCCGGGTGGTGATCATTCCTGCGGGTGCGAAGGTGACGCACTCGGCGAAGATTTCGGCATTGGTGCAGCCTTGGTCGATCATGTGTGAGATGAGGTCATCCGTGCGTCGCCGACGGCGGGTGCGTACCGCGGGGCGCACGTCGGCGAGGTAGAAGGCGATGGCGTGGCGGTTCTGCCGGATGAACTGCCTGATGCCGCGGATGCTGGTGACATTCGGCGGTCCGAGGTCTCCCTGGGCGAACCGTTCCAGGCGGGCGGCCATGCCGGGGCGGCTGTTGGTGAGGCCGATCACCGCGGCGGCGACCTCGACGGCGAGGGCGAAGCTGAGCTCGGACAGGTCGACGCTCCGCTCGCGGCACAACCGGTCGATCTGCTCGTCGGCGACGCGGTGCATCAGCTCGCGGTAGTGTTCGTCGACCCTGCGTAGAGTGAAGAATCGTGCGGTCAGCCGGCGGCGTTCCCGGT
>NZ_CDWWXB010000261.1:0-1491 GCF_977971855.1 Frankia sp. CoWAU3
AGTGAACCTGGCGGACGGGTACCAGTGAGCCACGGCAACAAACATGGTCAACGACCTCCGGTCGGTCCTCTCCTGCGAAAGCGAGACCTCTGATGAGTATCTACGACACTATCGGCGGCGCGACGGCCGTGCAGGCCGCGGTCGACGATTTCTACGTCCGGGTGACGGCCGATCCCGTTCTTGCACCCCTCTTTGCCAACCGGGACCTGCCCCGTCTCAAGGAACACCAGCGAGCGTTCATCGCCGCGGTGATCGGTGGTCCCGAGGTCTACCGGGGCCGGGACATGGCCGCGGTACATGCCACGCTCGGCCTCACCGACTCCCACTTCGACGCGGTGGTGGACCATCTGCTCGCGGCGTTGACCGGCCTCGGTGTCCCGACGGAAACCACCGGCCAGATCGACGCGGCCCTCGCCCCGCTGCGTTCCGACGTCGTCACGGTATCGAAGTAGTAATACCTCACGTCATACACGACCTTGCGCGGTCAGGCTAGTGAAGCCGCAGCCGGCTCGAACGAGAGAAACCGGGCGGGGCACAGTTGCAAATGCGAACCGCCCGGGTTTAATATGGACGCCACCATGTGAGAGATGGAGGTCGACGCCAATCGCCGTCGGCGACGGGGATGCCGTGGACAAGGATGGCACGGACGTCGTTGGTGGTGAACGAGCCGTCCCGGCGGCTTCCTTTCTCGGGTAGCGGGTGCCGTCGGGTGCGGTCGAGCCAGCGGTAGCTGTCCGCGTCGACGAAGCAGCAAACCACGCGGACGGATTCGACGCCGAGACAGGTGCTGACCTCGTCCTCGACGAGGTCGCTGCTGGTCAGCCGTGCGAGGGGGAGGGCGTTCTTCGGCGTCGGGATCACCGCCTGCTCGGCGAGGCTGTAGCCGGCGTGGTGAGGCAGTGCTTCGGGGTGGGTCCCCTGCCGGCCCCGTGCCGGGTGTGCCTAGCCGTTTCGGCTGGTATGGGGGGCATGTTAACGTCGGCTCGGCTACGGTGGGTTCGGTGCGCCGGGAAGTCTGGTCGGCAACGTGTGACCCGATCCCTTGGTGAGGAGCGCCGCCGTGGGCCAAGTTCCGTCTCGCCGGTTCAGCCTGTTCGACCGCAGGTCGTGGCCCGAGGCTCGCCGGATCGCCGAGATCCTACGCAGGGAGGCCATCGGTGGCGGGCTGCTGCTCGCCGCGACGGTCCTGGCCTTGGGCTGGGCGAACTCGCCGTGGTCAGAGTCGTACCAGTCAATGCTGTCCTACCAGCTCGGCCCGTCCTGGGCGCACCTGGACCTCACCCTGGCTCAGTGGGCCGCCGACGGCCTGCTAGCGATCTTCTTCTTCGTTGCCGGGCTGGAACTCAAACGCGAGTTCATCGCCGGAGACCTCCGCGACCCTCGGCGGGCCGCTGTCCCGGTCCTGGCCGCCTGCGGGGGTGTCGCCGTCCCGGCCGTGCTGTACGCGCTGGTCAACGTCGGCGGTGACGCCTCAGCGGGCTGGGCGATCCC
>NZ_CDWWXB010000261.1:1892-2757 GCF_977971855.1 Frankia sp. CoWAU3
CCGGCGGCCCGGAGGCGGGACCGGGGCTGGCCGAGCACTTCGAGCACCGCTGGCGGCCCCTGTCGGCCGGGGTGGCGGTGCCGGTCTTCGCGTTCTTCTCCGCCGGAGTCACCGTCGATGGCCTGAGCGGACTGAGCGCGGCGCTGAGCGACCGGGCGGCCATCGGTGTCGTGCTCGGTCTCGTCGTCGGCAAGCCTCTGGGGATCATGGCCGCTACCTTCCTGGTAGCACGCTTCACTCGCGCCACCCTCGACGACGGGTTGACCTGGACCGACGTTCTCGGGCTCGCGGTCTTGGCCGGTATCGGATTCACCGTCTCCCTGCTCATCGGTGAACTGGCTTTCGGGAGCGGTAGCGCACGTGATGACCATGTCAAGATTGCTGTCCTGACGGGTTCCCTGCTCGCAGCCCTGCTCGCCGCCGTCGTGCTACGTCTGCGCAATCGCGTCTACCGCCGGCTCCAGGAAGCAGAGACCGCCGACCGCGACCACGACGGCATCCCCGACGTCTACCAAGACCTGCACCGGTCCTCCCCACGCCCGTGGGGGTGATCCGGTCCGGTCGGTCCGCTCGTGCAGCACCATCAAGTCCGCCCCACGCCCGTGGGGTATTCCGCCCTCGGCAATCGAACAGCTGACGCACAGGTAACACACAGGCCCGACTCCCACCCTCATAGTCACGGGGCTCCTTCCGGAGCGCCGGCAGGGTAGGAGGACACCGGCCATGGCCACACGTGAGCAGGGAATCCGACGGGTAGGCCCCGTCACCGCCGGACTGGCAGCCGTCGCGGCCGCCGGAGCCATCGGCTTCGGCGTGCTGGCCCATGAGCATTCCGCATCCGCGGCCACCTGGGCCTCGACGACGG
>NZ_CDWWXB010000261.1:2881-3768 GCF_977971855.1 Frankia sp. CoWAU3
GTCGTCGACCTCCGACAGCGCGTCCCCGTCCGGCGGCTGGTCGGGCGGGACCACGGTGGGGAACGCCGACGGTCCCACGCACGCGTCGACCGGTGGTTCCTGAGATGCCCGGCGCGGCAGCGGCGGTCGAGTGGTCGGTGTGGAGCACGACCGCCCGGCTCGTGGTGACCGAGCCCGGCGCACTGGCCGCCGCCCGGGAGATCGTCGTGGACCATCTCACGGCCGTTGACGAGGTCGCCAGTCGTTTCCGGGACGACGCGGAGATCAACCAGCTCGATCACGCCGATGGGACGCCGCAACGGATCAGCCCGCTGCTGGCGGACCTCGTCGGTGCGGCGCTCCTCGCGGCCCGGCGCACCGACGGGGACGTAGACCCGACCGTCGGCGGACCGCTCGCCGCTCTCGGCTACGACCGGGACATCACGTTGCTGCCGTCGGACGGCCGGCGGCTGCGGGTAGTGCACCGGCCGGCGCCGGGCTGGCAGCGGATCCGGCTGACCGGGAACACAATGACGCTGCCGGACGACGTGCGGCTCGACCTCGGAGCGACGGCGAAGGCGCAGGCCGCCGACCGCTGCGCCGCTCTGGTCGCCGAACGGCTCGGCACCGGCGTGCTGGTCAGCCTCGGCGGGGATGTCGCCACCGCCGGGAACGCGCCGGAGGGCGGCTGGCGCATTCGGGTCCAGGACCGCCCGGGCGAGCCCGCCTGCACCATCACCCTGGCCGCCGGGAGCGCCGTCGCGACGTCCAGCACCCTCGGGCGGCGGTGGCGGCGCGGCGGGCGGCTCCTGCACCACATCCTGGATCCGCGCACCTGCCAGCCCGCGCCGGTGGTCTGGCGGACCGCCACCGTGGCGGCCGCGAGCTGCCTCGACGCGAACACGGCG
>NZ_CDWWXB010000261.1:4224-4998 GCF_977971855.1 Frankia sp. CoWAU3
GGGCTGGCTGCGCCGGATCGGGATGCCGGCACGGCTCGTCGCCACGGACGGCTCGATCGTCACGACCGCTGGCTGGCCCGCCCCGAGCCGGGCCAAGGTGGCCGGGGCCGGAGTAGCCGGAGCCGGAGTAGCCGGGGTCCGGGTAGACCGGGCCGAGACGGCTCCGCCCGCCGAGGATGGAACCCGAGTCGCGTCCGCTGGATCGGCGACACGGCCGAGAGGTTCCGGCCGATGAGCACCGAAGCCCTCTGGTACGCCGCCCGGGGCACGGGCACCACGTGCCTGCTGCTGCTCACCCTGACGGTCGTCCTCGGCATCGTGGCCCGCTCGGGTCGCGGCCTCGCGGGTCTGCCCGGTTTCGCGATCGGCGCCGTGCACCGCGGCGCGAGCCTGCTCGCGGTCGTGCTCCTCGCCATGCACATCGGCACGCTGCTGCTCGACCCGTACGCGAAGCTCGGCATTGCGGATGTGGTCCTGCCGTTCGGCGCCGGCTACCGACCGCTGTGGGTCGGGCTCGGCACCGTCGCAGCCGACCTTCTCATCGCCGTGGTCGTGACCAGTCTGCTCCGCCGGCGCCTCGGCGTGCGCGTCTGGCGGGCAGTGCACTGGGCCGCCTACGGCGCCTGGCCACTCGCCCTCGCGCACGGCCTGGGCTCGGGCACCGACGCCGGCACGCCGTGGCTGCGAGCCGTCGCGATGGCCTGCGCGCTCGCCGTCGCCGGATCCGCGGCCTGGCGCTGTTCCCCCTCCTTCAGGATCCTCCCCCGCCCACAC
>NZ_CDWWXB010000262.1:0-3985 GCF_977971855.1 Frankia sp. CoWAU3
ATCCCGCCCGGCGCCGGGCGGGATGGCGGCGCCGGGCGGGACCGCGGCGCCGGGCGGGATGGCGGCGCCGGGGCGGGTGCGGTCGGGACGTAGCTGGTCATCGGTCACGGGTGGCTCCCTGACGTGGATGAACGTGCTGACGTTGACGGGCAGACGGACGTGCCGACACGGACGCGTGCCCTAGATGTTCCGCCTACCCATCCCGCGGCGCGCGAACCGACTACCCGCGAATGCGTCCGACCTCACCCGCGACGGGGACCCATGACCGTGACCGGCAGGCAGCGGCCGGGTGAGCCGGTCAGGACCGCAACGCGAGATCCGCGATGAGGACACGCCGGGTGGCTCCGGTCAACGGCGTCGCCTCGCTGTACTCCGGGTGTTCCACGACAAGCTCGACCGGCACGCGGGGGTCGCGGAAGGCGTCCCGGAGCGAATCGGTCAGCGCGAAGCGCACCATGTGCACGGAGACTGTCTCGGTGGGCACGCCGGGATCCTCGTCAAGGCCGGGGATCTCCTCGCCCGCCACTCGGGTTCCGCCGATCTCCAGGGCGAGACTGTGCTGCAGCCCGGCAAGCCGCCCCAACTCCTCGCGGACGGTCTCCAGAACCGAGAGCTCGATGAACACCGTCGCCGTGAGGACGTGGCTGGAGGGTAGCAGGCGGGAGTAGGCATCGATCTCGTGGGCGACGTCGGCGGAGGCGGTCAACCGCTCGGTGTAGACCATCTCCTGCACCTGGTAGCGCAGCGTCTGCTCGTTTTCGAACTCGAGGACGACGATGTCCCCGACCCGTACCCGGCGTTCGGCGCGCACCAGGATCATCTGGCTGCGCAGCCGCAGCCGGCGCTCCGCGTACGCCTGGTGGTCGGTGGTGATGTCGGCGATGGTCAGCGCCACCGTGCGATCTCCTGTCCGGAAATGCTGGGATCCGTGAACGGGCGGTCCAGGAACGGCCAAGGGCCCACGAATCAGCCAAGGGCCCACGGCACGGGAGCGACGATGCGGGCCGGGGTGGCAACGAGGGACTACTGGCATCGCCCCTGCCACCCCGGCCCGGTAGATCGAGAAACCCCGACGGTCAGGCGTCGGCCGTCTCCTCGGCCGACAGCGCGTCGAGGGCCTTCTTGAACCGACCGGCGTGGGTCTTCTCCGCCCGGGCGAGGGTCGAGAACCAGTCCGCGATCTCCTCGAAGCCCTCCTCGCGGGCGGTCTTGGCGAAGCCCGGGTACATTGCGGTGAACTCGTAGGTCTCGCCGACGACGGCGCTGGCCAGGTTCTTCGTGGTCGTACCGAGGGGCTCGCCCGTCGCCGGGTCGCCGACCTCCGCGAGGAAGTCCAGGTGCCCGAAGGCGTGACCGGTCTCACCCTCCGCGGTGTCGCGGAACAGCAACGAGGCGTCGGTCAGCCCCTCGATGTCGGCCCGGCGGGCAAAGTAGAGGTAACGCCGGTTCGCCTGGCTCTCGCCGGCAAACGCCTCCTTGAGGTTCTCGTGGGTCTTGGTGCCGTCAAGCTTCGGCATGAAGCGCTCCTTGTGGATGGGTGTTCACTGTTGGCCGGTCCCGTCCGCGCCGCGGGCCGGGCCGGAGCCGTTCGCCTGACAGTCCGGGCACAGCCCCCGGAACCGCAGGTCGTACCCGGTGATGGCGAATCCCGAGCGACACGCGATCTGGGCCATCATCCCGTCGAGGACGGGATGATCAACGTCGACCGCCCGACGGCATCCGTCGCAGACCACGTGGTCGTGACGACTCGTGTTGGCGTCGTACCGGGCCGCCGTGCCGTCGCCCAGGTGCAGCTCGAGCGCTCGGCCAACGGATACCAGCAACGCCAGTGTGCGGTATACGGTCGCACTGCCGATCCCCGGGGACACGGTCCGCACCCGCTCGTGGACCTCGGCGGCGGTCGGATGGTCGCGGGCTGCCGCTAGCACCGCCAGCACGGCCCTCCGCTGCGGAGTGAGACGAAGATCGGTCTGGTCGTTCATAGGATCACGCCCGTCGTACGGCGGTGGAACGCCCCAAGCCGCCGGCGACCACGCTCGAGGCGTCACATGGTCCGGCCGGCATCAGGATCCACCGGTTGAGAACGATTCTCAGTATCACTCCCGGGAGGATCCGAAGACAACCAGGGGGCTGTGATCCCGACCTCACCCGGCCCGGCGAGGGCCAGGCGGGCGATGCGACACGGGTCACGTCCAGCGGTCCGCGGGAGGTAGCCTGCACAGGACAACTCTCACATGGCAGCGTCCACTTCCGAGATACCCGGACCTCCGGGTGCCTGGAGCTTCGAGGTGCCTGGAGGGCGGTCCGCAGCTCACCGCCGGTCGGCGGTGGTCACCTCTCGCGAAAGGCCCGCGGACGACATGAGCACCGTCCTCGTCTACGCCGACCGAGCGGATGTGCGCGAACACGTCCGGAACGCGATCGGCCGTCTCCCCGCCGCCGACCTCGGTCCGATCGAGTTCGTCGAGGCCGCCGACGCCCCCGAGGCGATCGGCGTAGTTGATCATCATGAGGCGGATCTGTGCGTCTTCGACGCGGAGGCCACCCCCAGCGGGGGCATGGGGCTCTGCCGGCAGCTGAAGAACGAGGTCACCAACTGTCCGCCGACCATCCTGCTGGTCGCCCGCCCGGACGACCGCTGGCTCGCCACCTGGTCCCAGGCGGATGCGGTGGTCACCCATCCGATCGACCCGGGTCTACTCACCGAGGCGGTCGTGACACTGCTGCGGGCGCGTGCCGGCGGCGCCGTGGCCCGTCGGCCGCTCACCGGCGCCCAGCTCGCCCACTGAGATCCAGGGCTTCCGAGGTATGACCACCGTTGGCGCATCCCACTCCCACACCGGGGCTTCCCACACCGGCCGCTCCCACACCGGGGCTTCCCCCGCCGGGGCTCTCCCGACCGCCGAGACGAGCTGGCCGGAGCTGATAGGAGCATTGCTAGCGGGCGAGTCCCTGGACTCCGCGCGCACCGCCTGGGCGATGCAGCAGATCATGGCGGGGGCCGCCTCACCCGCGCAGGTGGCCGGGTTCGCGGTGGCGCTGCGGTCCAAAGGGGAGACGCCGGAGGAGATCGCCGGCCTGGTAGAGACCATGCTGGCCAGTGCCACGCCCCTGAGCCTGTCCAAGCGGGTACGGGCCCGCGCCGTGGACACCTGCGGGACCGGTGGCGACCGTTCCCACACCGTGAACCTGTCGACGATGGCCGCGCTGGTCGTTGCCGGCGCGGGTGTGCCGGTGGTCAAGCACGGAAACCGGGCCGCGTCGTCATCCTGCGGCTCGGCGGACCTGCTCGCGGAGCTCGGTGTCGTGGTCGATCTGCCGCCGGCCGGCGTCGAGGCGTGCCTGGCTACGGCCGGCATCGCCTTCTGCTTCGCCCAGGTCTTCCACCCGGCGATGCGGCACGTCGGCGGGGTCCGGCGCGAGATCGGCGTGCCCACCGCGTTCAACATCCTCGGGCCGCTGAGCAACCCGGCCCGCCCCGGCGCGCAGGCGATCGGCGTCGCGGACGCGCGGCTCGCTCCCGTCGTCGCCGGGGTGCTGGCGGACCGGGGCACCCGGGCGCTGGTGTTCCGCGGCGACGACGGGCTCGACGAGCTCACCCCGGTGACGACGTCCGCCGTGTGGGTCGTCGCGGCCGGCGCCGGACAGCCGCGCCGCGAGCGGTTCGACCCCCGCGACGTCGGCATCCACGTCGCGGACCACGCCGCGCTGCGCGGCGCGGAGACCCGTTACAACGCCGCCGTCACCCGGTCGGTGCTCGCCGGTGAGCCCGGACCCGTCCGCGACGCGGTCCTGCTCGCCGCCGCCACCGCCCTGGTCGCCGCGGCCGGCCCCTCCGATGCCCCCGTCACCGAGCAGATCGCCGCCGCCCTGCCCCGGGCGGCCGAGGCGGTGGACTCCGGTGCCGCCCGGGCCGTCCTGGAGCGCTGGGTGACCGCGAGCCAGAGCGCCGCAGCGGTTGACGCGGCGGCGGCCACGGCTCCCT
>NZ_CDWWXB010000263.1:0-3986 GCF_977971855.1 Frankia sp. CoWAU3
GGGCGTGGCGGTACCCGGTGGCGGTGGGCTACCCGGTGGCGGCGGGCATGGGGGTGCCGGTCGGAAGGCGAGACCGGATCTGTGGCAGAGTTTTTGCCATGACGCGGTCCGTTGCGACGCGCAGGCCCGCCATGGCACGCCGTGCCGCCGCCACGGCGTTGACCCTGGGCGGCGCGGCCGGGCTCACCTACGGCATTCCGTCGCTCATCACACTGCGTCGACTACGGCTGCGGTGGACGCCAGCGCTCGCAGGGCTCGGCGCGCCCGATCACGTTGCGCTCACCTTCGACGATGGTCCGGATCCCGTGTCCACGCCGCAGTTTCTCGACGTGCTCGCCGAACTCGACGTGCGGGCGACGTTCTTCGTCCTCGGTGGTCTGCTGGAACGCGCACCGACGTTGGCGCGGGAGATGGCCGCCGCCGGGCACGAGCTGGCCGTGCACGGCTGGGATCATCGCCCGATGCTGTTGCGCGGTCCCCGCTCCACGCACGACCATCTCGCCCGCACCCGGGACCTGGTCGTCGAGATCACCGGTCGCGCGCCGCGGTTCGTCCGGCCGCCGCACGGCATCCTCTCGGCCGGGCTGCTCGTCGCGGCCCGTCGCCTCGACCTCAGCCCCGTCCTGTGGTCGGCATGGGGACGCGACTGGACGGCCGAGGCGACGCCGGGCAGCGTGCTGGGCACCGTCGCCCCCGACCTGCGCGGGGGCGCCACGGTGCTGCTGCACGACTGTGACTGCACATCAGCCCCCGGGGCCTGGCGCAGCGCGCTCGGGGCTCTGCCCGGGATCGCCGCGCGCTGCGACGACGCCGGCCTGCGCCTTGGACCACTCGCCGAGCACGGCCTGCCGGCCTGGTCGAATCCTCCTTCTGGCAGGAGCGGCCGGGCAGGTCAGACGGCCGGGTAGAGGGAGTAGCCCGGGAAGTTGCCGACGAGCCGCTCGTCGGCGTCCGCGCCTACGGTGACGGCCCTGGCCAGATGGACACCGCCGACGAAGGCCCCCTTCCAGGAGGCGCCGCGGCCACCGAACGGCTCGTCCCGGTCGCCGCGGGAGCGCGGCTTGTTGACTCCAACCTTGAACGCCTGCAGCTCCCCGGCGAGCCGGCGGGCATGGGACTCGTCGTCGCAGGCCAGTGAGGCGACCAGCGCGCCGTTGGAGGCGTTCATCGCAGCCAGCAGCTCGGCCTCCGAGTCGACGACGACGATGGTGTCGACCGGGCCGAACGGCTCCGCGTGGTGCAGCGCGGACGACGCCGGCGGGCTCAGGATCGCCACCGGCGGCACATAGGCGGAGGTGTCCTGCCCGGGGATGAACCGGCCGTCCGCGAGGTCTCCGCGGTAGATCGGCACGCCGCCCTTCGTGATCGCCTCGTCGATCTTCGCGGCCAGCTCGGTCGCCTTGTCCGTGGTGATGACCGGGCCGTAGTCCAGCTCGGGCAGCGGGTCGGTGTCGTCGGCGACGGCGAGGGGATGGCCGAACCGGACGCCGGAGACCACCGGCAGGTACATCTGGAGGAACCTGTCGAACAGTTGGCGCTGGACGACGTAGCGGGGGTAGGCGGTGCAGCGCTGCTTGCCGTACTCGAAGCCCTTCTTCAGATGGGCGGCGAGCATGTCCCACTGGGAGAAGTCCCAGATACCCCAGGCGTTGAGGCCCTCCTGCTCTAGGAAGTGGCGCTTACCGGTGTCGACCAGGGCGGCGGCGACCTGGCCACCCGCCGACCGGCCGCCCACGAAGGCCAGGCAGCCGATCTCGGGGGCGCGGACCAGCGCCGAGCTCAGCCGGGAACCCGATCCGGAGACCAGCGAGACCGGCAGACCCTCTCGGCGGGCTAGTGCGCTCGCCAGGGTCAGGCAGGCGGCGCCGCCGTCGGTCGGGGTCTTGGCGATGGTGCCGTTGCCGGCGAGGATCTGGACGAGCACGGCATGCATGAGCACGCTCATCGGGTAGTTCCAGCTGGCGATGTTGCTCACCGGACCGGGTAGCGGGGTGCGCCCGGCGATCATGCCGTCGATCTCGTCGATGTACCAGCGCACCCCGTCGAGGGCACGGTCGACGTCGGTGCGCGCCAGTCGCCAGGGCTTGCCGATCTCCCAGACGAGCAGGAGAGCCAGCAGGTCGCGGTAGGCGTCCATGGCGTCGACGGCGGCGCGTACCCGGGCCTTGCGCTCGGGCAGCGCCACGTCGCGCCAGTGCTTGTGGTCGTCGAGAGCGGCCCGGATCGCATCCCGGGCCTCGTCCTGCTCGATCATCGGGGGCCCGGCGATCGGTGCGCCGTCGACGGGGGACAGGCTGTGCAGTGGATTTCCAGTTCGATGCCAGTGCCCGCCCCAGAGATTACGGAGGCGGTCCTCGTCGAACGCCTCGGGGGCAACCTGGCGGCAGGTGGTGAACGCCTCGGACCAGGTGGTACCCGGCTTAATGTGGAGTCGTGGCTGGGAGCTGCTGGATGCTGCGGCCATACCGGTGATATTGACGGTCATCCGCCGATCACGCCAGGCAAAGCGGCCCACTATTTCGAGGATTCTTAGATGACTGTATCAGAGTAATAACTCTCGGTAATTTCCTGCATAAACCGTCATGTGGTCACTCATCGCCCCCGCTTGATATCCAATGATCTTGCTGCTGCTGCTGCTGGTGGCTTGTCGCGCTGGTCGCCGGGGTCGTTGCCAGGAGGAAACCGGGCGCGACTCGCCACGCGAACATGGTCCTATGCGGGTGGGTGGCAGCGTCCACCGCGTACTATTTCCGGCATGTCGGATGCGTTTATCGGGCAAGATGGTGGCACCACTTCGGCGCCGTCACGACCTCGGGTGTGTACTTCATCACGTAGAGTGGGTTGGTGTCCGAACCGCCTTTCGTTCGCGTCCGGGTTGCCGCCGCTCGGACCATTCGATCCTGATTCCCGGATGTGTGATGACGGCCAGTGTCGTGCCGCCGTCGGCCGCTGAAGCCGACTCCGTCGAGGGCTCCGCGCCGATCCGGGTCCTCGTAGTAGATGATCATGAGCTGTTCCTTCAGGGCCTGCAGACGGTCCTGGAGATCGAGGAGGACATCAGCGTCGTCGGCCGGGCCGGTAACGGTCAAGAGGCTCTGACCTTGGCCTCCGGGACATCGCCGGACATCGTCCTGATGGATGTCCGGATGCCGGGCCGGGACGGGATCGCCGCGGCGGGTGCCATCAAACGTGCTGTTCCGCGCACGCGTATCGTGATGCTCACGGTCTCGGACGAGGAGTCCGACCTGTTCGAGGCGATCAAGGCGGGTGCGGTCGGGTACCTGCTGAAGTCGATTCCGCCGCACGAGGTGGCCGACGCGGTGCGGGCTGTCCACAATGGGCAGAGCCTGATCAGTCCTTCGATGGCATCGAAGTTGATGGTCGAGTTCGCCACGATGGCCCGGGGTGCCGAGGACCGTCCTCGGGCGCACGCCCCGCACCTGACCGCGCGAGAACTCGAGGTACTGAAGCTGGTCGCTGAGGGGCGCGCGAACCGCGAGATTGCCCGCAAGCTGTTCATCAGTGAGAACACGGTCAAGAACCACGTTCGTAACATCCTGGACAAACTGCAGCTGCACTCGCGGATGGAGGCCGTGATGTACGCGGTTCGTCAGGGGCTGTTCGACATCGAGTGAGCCCGGCGGGGCCGCACGGCTGCCACGGTGGGTCTCTGCCCGCCGACCCGCGGGGCCTGGTCGGCGGGATATTGCTCTGGGGTGGGTGACGGGACTTGAACCCGCGGCCACCGGGACCACAACCCGGTGCTCTACCAGCTGAGCTACACCCACCAGAACCTGGCTGCCATGCCGAAGGAGGAGACCCGGCCGGACCGGAGATCCTCCGACCGGTGCGAATCCGGAATATTCCGAATCCGGGACGTTCCACCCACGCCGCCTGACCAAGCGAAGCTATCGTACCGGTCCGCGCCACCGGATGGGCAAGGGGGTTACCCCGGTCATGCCCGCCGCGCTCTGCGAGATCGTAAG
>NZ_CDWWXB010000264.1:0-1092 GCF_977971855.1 Frankia sp. CoWAU3
GACGGGGACAGCCGGTCAGGGGGAGGAGTCGGGCGGGCGAGCAGGCGGTGAATTTCCGCCCGGGGGAGGTGTCGTAAACGACGGATCGGCCCGTGACGGTCGCGAACGGCTCATGCTGTTGAGTAAGGGTATGGAGAGCGAGCTGTCGAGACGCTCCGGCCCGTCGCGACGGTCGGTGCGCCGGTCCGTTCGCGCGTGCGGTCCTGCCCGAGGGCGTCGAGGCGCGCGGGCGCGGCGTCTCGCGCGGGTGCGACGTTCGAGAGGTGCATAGTGAGGCGCTTGCGCAACCAGACCACCGGCCTGCTGGTCTGGTGGGTCGAGGTGCTGATGCTGGTGATCCTGTACTACTCCTACACCGGCACCCGTGCCGTGGCCGACGCCTCCACCGGCGAGGCGATGCGGATGGGCCACGATCTCCTGCGCCTGGAGACCTTCCTGCATCTCGATCCCGAGCTCGGGCTCAACCGCTGGTTGCAGAGTGTACCGGTGCTGGCGGTCGTCTGTTGTTACTACTACGCGACGCTGCACTTCGTCGTGACGCCGGCCCTGCTGGTATGGATGCATCGTCGGCACCCCCCCCGGTACGCTCGGGCCCGCTGGACGCTGGTGATCACCACTCTGATCTGCCTGGTCGGGTTCTTCCTGTTCCCGACCGCCCCGCCCCGGTTGCTCACCGGCACGTCCTATGTCGACACCATGTCCCACTTCGAGGGCTGGGGATGGTGGAGCGGTAGCGCGAGCGCCGCCCCGGACGGGCTGGAGGGACTGACGAACCAGTACGCCGCGCTCCCGTCGCTGCACTGCGCATGGTCGTTGTGGTGCGGTTTCCTGCTGGTGCGCTTCGGGCGCCGACCGCTGGTCCGGGTGCTCGGCGCGCTTTATCCGGCGGCGACCCTGTTCGTCGTCATGTCGACGTCGAACCACTATCTCCTGGACGCGGTCGCCGGATGGGCGGTCCTGGGCGGCACCGCCGGTGCGGTCGCGCTCGTCGCCGGGTGGCGGTCCCGGGTCGGTTTCGTGGGGAGTGCCGCCGGGCAGCCTGCCGTGCCGGGAGTCGGATCGCAGCTTGCGCCGAACGCGCTGGCACCGGTG
>NZ_CDWWXB010000264.1:1643-4515 GCF_977971855.1 Frankia sp. CoWAU3
TGCGGGTCACACCGGTGGCGCGAGCCGATGGAGCGCACGCGAACTGATCGCGGTAGGTGGCCGGGGCCGATCCGACCGGGGCCGATCCGACCGGTGTCGGCTTGGTGTGGCTCCCCAGGTGGGTGCATCTTTCGCCCCGATGCGTTACTTCTGGGACCGATGTGCGAAAGTTGCGGGACAGCGGTTTTCCCGGCCGCGTCCGACCTTGCGGCACCCCTCTCCCCACACCACCTCGAAGATCCCGCGTCCGGTCCGATCCCGCTCGGAGTCCGATCGATGTCCCTGTCCACGGCCGTGCGCCTGCAACGTCCGCGCCCGGTCGCCTTCGCCATCGCACTCGTGCTGGCGTGGTTGCTGCTTGCCCTTGTCGCGTTCGCCCTGCGCCGCGGTCCCATCGAGGATGATCTCGCCGCCCGGGCGGCCGCGGCGGTCCGGTCCACCGGCGGCGTGCACGCCCAGGTTCACGTCGAGGGGCGTGAGGCGGTTGTCACCGGTCGTTTCCCGAGTGCCGCCGCCGCCGAACAGGCGAGAGCCGCGGTCGCCGGCACGACCTCCGCGCGTCTCGGCGACGACGTGGTCATCGCGACCGAACCCGCGCGCCCCCTGGTGCTCGCTGTGGCCGGCCGAGGACTGTCGATCACGGCGACCGTGCCCGACCGGGCGAGCCGTGCCGCGTTGCTCGCTGCCGTGGCGGACGCGAGCGGTGGCTCGGTGACCGGTGAGGTCCGGGTCGACCCGGCCGTGGCGGAGCCGCCGGTGGAGGTGGTGGCCGCCGTCGCGGCGGCGCTGCGCGGTTTTCCCGGGAACCACTCGGCCACGGTCTCCGGGACGACCGTGGCGGTGGCCGGCAGTGCCCCCGACGAGGTCACGAGGCGGCGCCTCGGCGCCCAGGTGCTGGCAGCGGCCGGTACCACCGTCCCCGATGCCACCCTGGACAACCGGCTTGTCGTCCCGCGCGAGAAGCCTGCCGCCGCGGCGGCGAAGCCCACCTCCGATGCCGCGGCCCTCGCGGCCCTACGCGCCGCCCTCGACGCTCGGAACGTGACGTTCCTGGTCGGCGCAGCAACGCTGAGCCCCCCGGCCCGCCTTTGGCTTGACCGGGTGGCGGCGGCGCTGCGCGCCGGCCGGGTCGTGGTCCTGGTCGGCGGCCACACCGACGCCTCCGGGCCGGCGACCCTCAATCAGGCGTTGTCTCTGGACCGGGCCCAGGTGATTGCCGACTACCTGGCGGACCGGGGCGTACGTCCCGACCTCATGCGCGTCGCCGGGTTCGGTTCCCGGTGGCCGGTGGCCGACAACGCCACGCCTCGGGGACGGGCGGCCAACCGTCGGGTCGAGATCGTTCCGTGGCCCGACCGCTGATTCTGGGCGAGCCGGATCTCGGGTCCGGCGGGGCTGTCGGGCCCGGCCGATTTCCGGCCCAGTACCACGATGATGTCGCGGATGCGCGCCCGTCTTGCCTGCGGCGGGTGGCCCATGGCATCCTCTGCTTAGGGAAGCCTTAGCTAAGGCCGCTCCACGGGGTCGACTGCTCCACGGGGTCGAAGGATCATCGACAGATCGACAGGGTCGCGAACTGCCGCTTGGCCGTCCGCGTGCTGGCTGTCTCGGGCGTGGTGAGGTGCGGTGTTCGTCTGTTCGTGCTTCGCGGTGTCCGACCGGTTGCTACGCAACGTGATCGCCTCGGGTGCCTGCGACGTTGACGCCGTCGGCGAGCGATGTGATGCCGGGACGGGCTGTGGTGGCTGTGTGGAGGAGATCGCCGAGCTGTTGGGTGAGGCGTCCGCGCGCCGCGGCAGTCCGGTTGCCAGAGCGGGGCAGGGTTCCGGGTCGGGTTAGGGCCGCGCGGCGGCCGAAGTGCCGCCGTTGCCGTCGTCACGGAACATCATCAACGCTCTAAGTACGGTCGCGTTCCTGGCCCGTCGACTACGGAATGAGACCGGCTACGGCCGATATCTCGGACCGCCGGCGGACCGGCCCGCCTCCGCGGTGATCGTGCGTCGGGCCAGGTGACCATCATGCTCGGGCGGTGTCCCCGCGCCCGGACACATCCGGTCCACCCGCGAGCTACCGCGTGGAGCTACCGCGTGGTGGGATCACCCTCGCGCTGCCACGACGGCATACGGATGACCCACCCCGACATTGCCGGCTACCGTGGGCCAACCGGCCGAAGTCCGCCTGAGAGGTAGCATCGGCCGGTCGATCCGGCCGAGCCGCGACGCCTCGCTGGTTGCGAGGCACGAGGTCGGCGACGGCGCTGAGTCGGCTGCGCCAGCCGGATCGCGGGCGATGCCTACGGGTACGGTACGGTACCCCGTGAGGAGGTCGTGGCGATGTCCGCTCGCCAGGTGCGGCGGTTTCAGCTGGAGCGTGACGTTGACGTCTCCGGCGTCTCCGGGACGGGTGCGGTCGCGTTCGGGGTGCAGGCCCCCGACGGCACCTGCGTGCTGTGGTGGGACTCCGAACACGATTCCATCGGGATCTATCCGACGATGGAAACGCTGCTTGCCATCCACGGACACGGCGGAAGTACCCGCGTCGTCTACATTGACGCCGCCGACCAGACCGTCCCCGCGGTTGAGGTGGGGCCCGCCGCCTCGGCCGTTCCCGTCCTCTCCGCGGCGTCGCCTGTGCCGGGTCCGGCGTCGCCTGTGCCGAGCCCGGCGTCGCCCAGACCGAGCCCGGGGTCGCTGGCCACCCCGGCCCGGTCGGCCCGGCCGAATGCGCCCCTGCGTGCCGCACCGCCGCTACGCCTCGGTTCCGCGGCGCGTTCGGCCGCCGCGGCTCGTGGCCCGCGTCCTTCGCCGACCCGCAAGGCGCAGCCCGGGGGTGACGGCCGCTGATCAGGTCAGTGATCATGCCGGCTTGCGCC
>NZ_CDWWXB010000265.1:0-3951 GCF_977971855.1 Frankia sp. CoWAU3
AGCCGCAGGATCTGAAGGACCGACAGGTTAAACGACAAGCTGAGAGGAAGAACGTGTGATCCGTATTCGCCGAATGCTGCCGCTGCCCGTCGCTGCCGCGATGATCATTCTGACCGCGTGCGGCGGCGGTGGTGACGCGAGCCCGGCAGACCCCGCGGAGAGCCTGCGCCCCACGGCCCGCCCAGCCGACGCCGGCGTCGACAACGTGGCGGGCGCCAAGGCGTCGCCCGCCTGCGTGGCCCAGGTCAAGACGCTGCGGATGTCCGCCGTCGGCACGCTCAACGACGTCGCGAAATCCGGCAAGGCCTATCTGGAGAAGGCGCATCCCGGCCTCACCGTGGACCTCAACACGAGCGCGCCGGACTACACCTCCCTCGTCCAGCAGATCAGCGCCGACCGCTCGGCCGGCCGTTCCGTCGACGTGGCGGTCGCCGGCTTCGACCTGCTCCCGACCTTCGCCCGGGACCTCGGCGCCCAGGAGCTCTCCCCGCGCCTGCTGCGCGCGTCCTACGACCAACGGCTGGTCGGCCTCGGGCAGGTCGCCGGGAAGCAGATCGGTATTCCCCAGCAGGTGTCGTCTCTGGCCCTGGTCTACAACCTCGACGTGCTGCAGAAGGCCGGCGTCGATCCGGCGACGCTGGGCACGACCGACGGGGTGATCGCCGCCGCTGACAAGATCAAGGCTTCGGGTCAGAATATCCAGCCCCTCGACCTGCCGACCGGCCAGCAGTTCGGGCAGTGGATCCTCAACACCCTGGCCAGCTCCAAGGGGACGCCGATCCAGGACGCGAACGGTCGGCCCGCCCTGAACACCCCGGCGGCCCGCGAGGCCGCCGCGTTCCTCGCGAAGGCCGCGAGCTACGGTACGCACTCCGCCGATCCGACCCAGCAGGGCCTGCTGCGGTTCGGCATCCGCCGGCAGACGGCGATGACCGCCGTGACGGTGGCCTCCGTGGCCGGCGGGCTGAAGTTCATCGCGGGGCAGGGGACGAAGGGTTTCCGGGCCGGCGCGGTCCCGTTCCCGACTCTGCCCGGCGGGACCCAGCACCCGGTCGCGGGCGGCAACGCGCTGACGGTCCTGTCCACCGATCGCTGCCAGCGGGAGATGGCGACCGAACTGGTCGTGTCGCTGCTTTCGCCGGACGTCGTGGCCGCGAGCACGGAGGCGTTGAGCTACATCCCGGTGGATACTCAGGCCGTCAGCCAGCTCGGGTCGTTCTACGCGACCTATCCGCAGCTCAAGCCGTTCAACGCGCTCATCCCCTCGCTGGTGAAGGCGCCGGCTTGGAGCGGGGCCTGCGGCGGGGAGGTCCCGAGCGCGATCTCGGACCAGGTGCAGCGCATCCTCAAGGGCGAGGACCCGGTCAGGGCCCTCGCCGCGGCCCAGAGCCAGGCTGTGGAACTCACCCGTTGACCGGCGGACGCCGCGGGAGAGACCGATGACCCGGATCACGGAACCGGCCGACGGACCCGCCGTGGTGACGGCCGCCACCACGGGGGTGCCGATCGAGATCGACGGGCTGGGCCGGTCGTTCGGCCCGGTCCATGCGCTGCGCGACGTCACGCTGACGGTTGCGCCGGGGGAGATCGTCGCGCTGCTCGGACCGTCCGGCTCGGGCAAGTCGACGCTGCTGCGGATCTGCGCCGGGCTCGAGGAGCCGACGTCGGGTGATCTGCGTTTCGGCGGGGTCAGCCAGCTTGGCGTTGCACCCCACCGCCGGGACGTGTCCATGGTCTTCCAGCATTTCGCGCTCTACCCGCATCTGACGGCCCTGGAGAACCTCACCCTGGCGTTGCGTCACGGCCGCGGCCTGCCGAAGGCCGCGGCGGTGGCCCGGGCCCGTGAGACGCTGGACATGCTCGGCATCGGTGAGCTGGCAGCTCGCCGGCCCGCGAAGATGTCCGGGGGCCAGCGCCAGCGGGTCGCGATCGGCCGGGCACTCGCGACCCGGGCCCGGGTGATCCTGTTGGACGAGCCGATGTCGGGGCTCGACGCCCAGCTCCGGGTCGATCTGCGGGTCGAGATCGTGGGCCTGCTGCGCAGGCTCGGCACCACCGCCCTGTTCGTCACGCACGACCAGGCCGAGGCGATGGCGGTCGGTGACCGGGTCGCGGTGCTCAGCGGCGGCCGGCTGCAGCAGATCGGGACGCCCGACGAGATCTACGACCGGCCCGCCACGCGCTTCGTCGCGGCGTTCATCGGCAGCCCGCCGATGAACGTCCGGGAGGGACGCTGGCATGACGGCCAACTGCACGGGGACGGATTCGCCCTGGCCGCCCCCGCCGGCGCGACGGCGTTCGGAGTCCGGCCCGAGCACCTGGTCCTGGTGGCGGCGGCTTCCACTGGATCAGGATCGCTACCGGCGGACGCCGTGGTGGCGCCGGTGGCGCTGGCGTCGGACGCGCTGCGGGTAACCGGTGAGGTCGTGGTGAGCGAGCGGCTCGGGGCGGAGCGGACGGTGTACGTCCGGACCTCCGCCGGGGTGCTCGCCGTCAGGGTCGACGCCGCTGAGGTGCTCGGCGTGGGCATGCGGGTCACCCTGCGCGCACCGCTGTCCACCCTGACCTTCTTCGACGCCGCCGGCGCCCGGATCTGACGCGGCGCAGCCTCGATCCGCCGCAGCCGTCCCCCTCCCACCCCGCGCGTCCAGTCGGATCGGCGCCGCGTGAATCGCGGAGGGGCCCTCCCCGTGGGCCTGTCCCCGGCTGCCCGACTCGGGAGAATTTCTGACCGGTCGACGTGGTCGCATTCGACCAAAAGATAAATATAACACACTTTTTTCGGACGCTCGGCGGACATGCGTGCAATCAGGGCCCGCCAGTGGTCCGGGAGTGACCTCTGTGCACGCATCGCACCGGAGTCGTCTCTTGGAGCACCAAGATGTCGCGACATAGCGTTAGTAGGTACTCACGGAAGTGCCCCTGGAGATGCGACTGCGAGGAGATCGTCGATGCTGACGGATAACGCTCATGCCTGCACTCATCCGCTTGCGTTCATCCGAGCCCAGCGCGGGTGGTCCTACCAGCGTCTGGCGCGGGTCGTGGCCCGCCGCGCACGTGACCTCGGGGTGGCGAACATGGCCGCCGAGCGGCAGAAGGTCTGGCGCTGGGAGCACCGTGGGGTCGTGCCCGACCGGGTGTCCCAGCTCGCGCTCGCCGCGGAGCTCGGCGTCCCCAACGATCGCCTGGAGTCGCACCCCTGGCCCGCGTGGCTACCGACCGGCGACGCGGTGCGCACCGAGTACCCGTGGACGCCGGGTGGCAGCATAACCTCGATCATGGACGTCGTCGAGGACGCGCTCTCCGACCGCCGCGGCTTCCTGACGATCACTGGGACCGGGGTGGCGGAACTCGCGACGCAGTGGCTCGGCATGGAACCGGCCCGGCTGGCGGCGGCCCTGAACGGGGGACGGGTCGACGACCAGATCGTGAACCGGATCGAGCACAACATCCCCGGGCTGCGGGTCATGGATGAGCGGCTCGGTGGGGAGAGCGTGCGCCGGCTGGTCGACGCCGAGCTCGGCGTGGTGGCGGACCTGCTGGCGCGCGGATCCTATACCGAGCATGTGGGCCGTCACCTGCATCTGGTGGCCGCGGAGCTCGCCCGGTTCGCGGGGTGGGTCTCGTTCGACGCCGGCTTCCAGACGGCCGCCCAGCGGTACTGGATCACCGCGCTGCATGCCGCGCACGCCGGCGGGGACCGCATGCTCGGTGCGAACGTGCTGAAGAACATGTCCCTGCAGTGCGTGGACTTCGCCCGCCCGCGGGAGGCGGTGGATCTGGCCGAGGCCGCCGTGGCCAGCGCCGAGGGGGCGTCCGGTCGCGTCGGCGCCATGCTGCACATGCGGCGGGCCCGTGCTCATGCCGCGCTCGGGGAGGCCAGCGCCTGCGCGCAGGCGCTGGCCTGCTCGGAGGATGCGATGGTCACCGCGCGGCCTGAGGAGCCCGCCT
>NZ_CDWWXB010000266.1:0-3916 GCF_977971855.1 Frankia sp. CoWAU3
TTATCAGACGCCGATTCGACAACAGCTAACAGCCCCGTGAATGGCCCACTACGAAGGTTCGTGGCCGGGCTGGGGCAGCCTCCATGGCTACCCACGGTCGTCCACGGTCGTCCACGGTCGTCCACGGTCCCGGCGAGGATGCGGGGCATGACCCGGCGGGAGGCGGGGCGCCCCCCAGGTGAGGCGGTCGCTACTCTGGAGGTGACGCGGGAGTGGCGGAATGGCAGACGCAGCAGACTTAGGATCTGCCGCCTTCGGGCGTGGGGGTTCAAGTCCCCCCTCCCGCACCCGTTGAACGGCAGCGTTCTCGCAGGTCAAACACTCGCCCACCGTTCCCCCTCCGATCGTTTAGGCCAGTTTGGTCACGGATTGGTCACGCCCGAGCCGTGGCCGGGGTGGACGGTCGCGGTGTACGCGGGCCAGTGGCCGGACGGCCGGACGCAGGCGAGCCCGGTTCCCCGCCCTCGTCATCATCCGGGCCGTCATCATCGCCCGGGCGGTCGGAGTCGTCCGGGTCGGTCGCGCCGCCGTCGTCGGGCCGGTCCGCCTGGTCCTCGTCGGCCTGCCCGCCAGTGCCGAGGATGAGCCCGGCGACGACTTCCGCGGCATCGGAGTGCATGCCGGGCAGAACGTGACTGTAGATCTCCAGGGTGATCGTGATGCTGGCGTGCCCCAGCCGCTCGGAGACGACCTTGGGATGCACGTTGCTCGCAAGCGCCAGGGTTGCCCAGGTATGTCGCAGGTCGTGGAGCCGGATGACCGGCAGACCGAGGCGCCCCACCCACCGCAGGAACGCCCGGGAGATCCGTTCCGGGTGCATCGCCCGGCCGTCCCAGTGGGTGAAGACGAGATCAGCCTCTGGCTCCCTGCCGAGCAACACCAGTTCCTTCAGCTTGCGCTCCCGCAGATCACGCAGCGCCGTCACGGTGGCCACATCCAGCGCAATGACCCGCGTGCCGCGTACGGTCTTCGGGTCGCTGAACACCGGCACCCGGCCGGTGCCGGACGTGGTGACGTCGACGAGCGTCCGGCGGATCGAGATGCGCCCCGCGTCCAGGTCCACGGCCGACCAGGCGAGTCCCAGCGCCTCGCCGCGCCGCACGCCGGTGGTGGCAAGCAGCAGCCACAGGGCGTAGGTCGGTTCCTCGCGGGTGGCGTCGAGGAAGGTCCGGAGTTCGGCGTTCGTCCAGGTGCAGATCTTCGTGTGCCGGTCGGCCTGGGCCTTCCGCCGCGGCGGCTTGGTCCGGTCCGCCGGGTTGCGTGGGATCAGGTCCCATTCGACTGCCGTCTTCAGCGCACCCCGAAGGATCGTGTGGATGTAGAGCACGGTCCGCGGCGACAGCCCGTGCCCCCGGGCATGGTCAGCCCGGCCAGCCCGGAGCAACTCGGCGTAGAGGGCTTGCAGGGTAGCCGTGTCGAGGAGCTGGAGCCGCACCCCGCCGAGCCGGGGCAGGACATGCAGCCGCAGGTTCCGCCGATAGGACGCCAGGGTCGACGGCCGCAGCTCACCCTCGACTGCCGGAAGCCAGCGGGTCTCGATGAACTCCCGAACGGTCAGCCGGGATGGCTCGACATACGTGCCGGCCGCGAGCTTGCCGAGAAACTCCGTAAGCGCTGCCTGTGCCGCCTTCTTGGTCGCGAACCCACGCCGCCGAGCCTGCCGACGCGGCCCACCCGCTGCGGTGATGTCGACGACGAAGAACCACCTGCCGGAAGCGTCCTTCCGGACGCTGCCCTGACGGCCGGCACTCACGAGGCCGCCCGCCGATCGACGCCGAGCAGGTCGAGCAGCGCGACGGAAGGGATGCGGATCTTCCGGCTGGACAGCCGGATGACCGGAGTGGGCCACCGGCCGTCACGCACCATCTCGTAGGCCGCGGTCCGCCCGACGCCGAGGATGCGCGCTGCCGTGGGCAGGTCGAGCACGGCCGGAAGCCGGTAGAGGTCGTCGAGGGTGACGCCGTCGCCCTCACGTGGCTCCGCGGAGCCGGGTAGCGCCCGCACGGTCTGTGTATGGATCATTTGCTCAGACATGGGCAGTGCTCCAGTCGTGATAGCGAGGGTCAGGCCGCGTCGGAAAACCGTGGGGGACTGGTTGCCGGAAGATGACTCCCGCCAGCGGTGGCACGGGCGGCCGGGGGACCCGGCGCATCTTCGATGGGCCGGGCACGGAGTTGAGCGCGCCAGGCGTGGCGTTGGGCGACCGCGTGCAACAGCAGGTGTTCGCGGCGGGGCGCCGCTGGGTCGCCGGGGCGCAGGAGGTGCCAGGCCGTCCGGTCCGGGTTTGGCTCGGCACCGGAACCGGCGTCGCCGCCGAGCGCTTCGAGCTGCTGGCGGATGAACGCGATCCGGTCGTGACGGTGGTCGGTGAGGGTCTTGCCGGACCATCGGCGCGAGACCAGCACCCGCCGGCCGCCGAAGCCGAGCGTCTCCCGCCGGTGCGCCTTCCCCTTGCACCGCCCCGGGACGAGGCCGGGCCGGGCGCTGCGCGGCTGGACGCCGTAACGCAGCCAGTTCGCGCAGGTCGGGGAGCACGGCTCGTGCCGCAGGGCATCGGCGAACCGGTCGACGTGGGCCCGATGCGCGTCGCTGGCCAGGTCATGGCAGGCGTCAAGACTTTTGGTCAAATACTTGGTGAGGTAGCCGATCATCCGGCCGGTCTGCGTGCTGTTCGCGGTCACGCCGTCCGCGCGGAGCTGCGGGCCGAAGCGGACGACGTGGGCGGGTTCGTCGTGCTCGCCGATCGCGTCGAGTGCGTCATCCCAGGCCGCCAGGGGCAGGCCGGTGTCCGGGTCGACGTAGCCGCCGGCCGCGTCATCCCAGACGGGCACGTGACCGTCGAGGTAGACCGGTTGGTCGGACGGTGGCCACCACACCTGGTGGTAGGTGGCAGCCGCCACCAGGCGCAGCATCGCCCGCGGCACGGTCCCGCGGATCGCCGCGTGCAGGTGGGGCGCCAGACGGCGTTGCGGTTCGAGCGCGGCGAAGTACTGGACGTCCCAGCCGACCGCCCGGCGCAGGTTCTGCCAGAAGCGGTCCAGCAGCTTCGGGAAGTGGATCGCGTCCCGCGCCGCCCGCCGGTAGTCGTACGAACTCGGGTCCACCGGGGTCCCATCCGAGCGAACCCGGCCGTAGCTGTCGCAGGTCAGCGTCAAGAACATCGACGGCCGCCACACTGTGCCGTCCGGGGCGCTGAACGTCCGGCCGACCGTGCGCCGCTCCACCGGCAGCCGAGGCAGGTCGGGGGCATCCTGCCGCCGACGCGTCGAGCGGCTCCGGCGAGGACGATCACGGTTCTCCGGCGCTGCCTTCCCCCGCACGCCCAGTGCGTTCAGCTCGTCGTCGACCTGGCCGATCAGCTCGTCGATCTCCCCGACCTGCGCCAGGTCCCCGGCCGCCTCCACATCCGCCCGCGCGGATTCGAGGTCCGCGCGCAGGGAGGCAAGGGCCTTGGCCTCGTCGGTGGGCGGATCGGGGGCGGGCAACGGTTCGTCGTCGAGGTGCCAGCCGGTCTTGCACTGCGCCATCCGCAGCCGGCGGGCTTTCTCCGCACACGGAGGACATGCCGATGCCAGGGTGGCGCCGCAGGGAACGGGGATGATCTGCGTCTCGCCGGTGTCCAGGTTGGTGCGGCGCATCGGCATCGGCCGGATACACACGCCGTTCTCCAGCGCGACGGCTTCGACGACGTGGCGGGCGAGCGGCATCCGCATGCGCGCCGCCCGGGAACCCGGACGCTCGCTGCCCCGGTCAGGGTCCGGGGTGGCGGCGGCCGGGGCGGGGTCGGGAGTGAGGGACGAGACGGTCACTCGGGTGGTACCTCCGGTCAGACGAGGGGACGGGTAGCGGTGGTACCGCGCCGGTCAGACATCCCATGTTTTTGGCTGTCAAGCGGCGAGGTTGAGTGTTACGGTTT
>NZ_CDWWXB010000267.1:0-3838 GCF_977971855.1 Frankia sp. CoWAU3
GTTTTTCGGGTCAGCCGGTGTATGGATCCCTCAAGGTCATGGGCGTGCGCGCGATGTCGAGTGCCGGCTGAGGGAAGCGGGGGCCTGCCGTGTAGTAGCGGGCCCGGGTTCGGCCGACCGGTTCTAGGACTTGGGCGGTGGCGAGGTCGCGGAGGTCGCGTTGCGCCTGTTGCAGGCTCAGGCCCTCGGCATGCTCGTAGCGTGAGCGGCGGACGCGTCCAGCCATGGCCACGTCGTGCAGGGCGGTCACCACTCGCTCGTCCAGACCGGTACTCTTGGCGAATCCGGAGAGTGCGCCCCATACCCGCCCGGAGCGGTCGAGTCGGCCTTGAACGGTCTGGGCCTGCTGGTGGTAGGCGGTCAGGTTGAAGCGGATCCAGCTGGAGACGTCCTGGTCGGGAAGGTACGTCGGGCCCCGACCGGTGAGTTCGCGGTAGTACTCCCAGGTGTTGCCGGGGCGGCCGAGCCACGCCTCGACGGAGGAGAACTCCGGGGCGAGGACGCCTTCGCGGGCGATCATGAGTGTCTGGAGCGAACGGGACATCCGGCCGTTCCCGTCGGCCCAGGGGTGGATGGACACGAGGTGCAGATGTGCCAGAGCTGCTCGCACCAGCAGATGGGTGCCGTTGTCGGCGTTGAGCCAGTCGATGAGTTCCTTCATGAGCGCGGGGACGACATCGGCGTCCGGGGCTGTGTAGGTCGCGATGCTGGGGTCACGGGCGTCGGTGACGTAGACGGGGCCCCGGCGCCACTGCCCGGCCGGCTTGTGCATAGTGTGACGGTGGCCTTGCAACATCCAGTGCAGAGCGTTGAGTAGGCCTTTGCTGTAGCCGAAGTCCTCGGCATCGTGGAGCGTCTGGAGATACGTCATCATCCGCTGATAGGCGAGGGTCTCCTCGCGGTTTTCGTCCGAGACCTCGACATCTCGCTCGCCATCCATCAGATCCTCGACGTCGATCGTGGATACCTTGAAGCCCTCGATGGAGTTCGAGGCTGCGACGGCATCGGCGGTCAGGAACTTCCGGAGCCCCTCAGTCCATTTCGACGGCGCGGTCTGGATTTGGTGCCGCAGTACGTCCCGCATGCCGTCGATCTCGCTAAGCACCTGATCGTCGGCAGGCCTGAGGGCCGGAGCGGGGTAGAGCATGCATCAAAAATAGATTGACGCAGTCATAGCGTCAAGTTAGGGTGCCCCGGTCTCGGGCAGTCAGCGCCCGAGACGTTCCATGGTGAAGGGTCTCGGCTGGGCATGGGTGGCTGGCGGTGGCTTTTCCTCGTCAACGTGCCGATCTGCGTCGCGGCGCTGATCCTGGCCCATCACCACCTCCGGGTAGCTGCGGACGACGGTCGCACCGCCGTCGGGCTGCACCGGGCCACCCGCTCCGGCACCGGGCGCGGCAGGAAGCAGTAGGGGCATCCGGGCCGGGTGTAGACGGTGACCGGCGGCTGCTACTCGCTGACGGCGTTCACCGGTGGGACCTGTCGGCGACCGCGGTGTCGTCGACCGGGTCCGGTCGGGGCGCGCCGGATGGTGATGAGGCTACGGGGTCGAAATGTGCAGTGCACCGCCCACGGGGCGCAGAGCTGACCATGCTGGGCAATTGGGCACACGACGGTGAGCGGGTTGACCCAGTGACGTCGGATCGTCCAGCACCTGCGCTCCAGCGCGACTCGCCGCACTCTGGAAGCGGGAGGGGGTGCGGCATGGGGCCCGGTTCGGGCCGTCCCGTCCGCTCGCTCCGGGAGGTGACAGTGGTGATGTACTGGTACGACGGCTATGGAATGAGCGGCTGGGGCTGGTTTGCGATGTCCCTGGGCATGCTGCTGTTCTGGGCTGTGCTCATCATCGGGGCGGTGCTGGTGGTACGGGCGCTGACCCACGCCGGCGATCGCGGCCGTCCCCCGATGTGGCCACCCGCCCCGCCTCCGGCCGCCGCTGGGCCCGCCGGACCGTCTCCCGAGCAGGTCTTGGCCGACCGCTTCGCCCGCGGTGAGATCGATGAGCAGGAGTACCGTACCCGTCTGGCCGCGCTCCGCGAGACGGCCGACCGGCTCGTCAAACACTGACGGCCGACCGGGGCCTCGACCGACTGCGGCACGCTCACCCCGAGCATGGGCGGCCCGGCCGCCGACACCGACCGCACCTTGGCTGACGGCCGTGTTGGCGCTGGTGGCGATGCGTCTGGCGGCCCGTCGTCTTCTTCCTGGTCGACTTCGCGGTGCTCATGCCGCGGCCTCCAGGTTCAGCAGCGTGGCCTTGGCTTCGAGTCCGCCGATGTAACCACCGAGCGTGCCATCGGTACGCAGAACTCGGTGGCACGGGACGACGATCGGCAGCGGGTTGGTCGCACAGGCGGTGCCCACCGCGCGGACGGCCCCGGGGTTGCCGACGAGTTCGGCCATGTCCCGGTAGCTGCGAGTCTGGCCGTATCCGATCTCGGGCAGATGCGTCTGCACGAGGCGCCGGAATCCGCGGGACAGCGACAGGTCGATCGTGAGGTCGAAGACCTGGCGGTGCTTGGCGAAGTATTCGTCGATCTCGCGCGTCACCGTGTCCAGCCGCTTCGGAGCGCGCAGGATGCGCGGGCTGAGCTTCTGGCCGAGGGTCTCCAGCACTCGATCGTGATCCTCGGTGGCGTACGCCACGCGGACCAGACCCTTCCGGGTGGCGGCGAGCAGCAGCTTGCCGACAGGCGAGTCGATGGTGGTGTAGGCGACGTCGACAAGGTCGGCTCGCTCCGCCTTCTGCTCCAGGCGGCGGTGAAGCCGGCTGAAAGTATCGGCATCCATGGGCGTCGGCAGCAGGGCGGTCATGTCGTCATCGTTCGGGAGCCCGTTCACCGCGGCCCACAGGTCGGGATCCCCAGAGCCGGGGATGCCTCGTTCTGTTGGTGATTCCGGTATCTCCTCGGCTGGTAGAGGGTTTCTCTTCGCGGCACATAGCACATCGATCGCCTTGCGATGCGCGATCGTCACGAGCCATGCCTCCACGTTCGCCGTCTCTGGCAGGTCGGGACAGGCGCGCATGGCGGAGAGGAAGGTCTCCGACCATGCGTCGTCCGCGTCGTCCGCGTCGTACGGACCGAGGACGACCCGGCAGACGCGCAGCACGGTTGCGCCGTGCCGCGCGACTACCTTCTCGAACGGCTGTTTCATGTCCATCCCATTGGAGACGTGCTCGCGGTGGCAAACTTGAGATTTTCGGTCAGAACAAGCGTCCGGCGCTGATCTGAGGCGATTCCTCGAGCTCCAGGAGCGTCTGCTTGCGCTTCAGTCCGCCGGCGTATCCCGTGAGGGAGCCATGAGACCCGACGACGCGGTGGCACGGCACGAAGATGCACAGCGGGTTCGCGCCCACGGCCCGTCCGACCTGTTGCGCGAGGCTGCGGACTCCGAGCTGCTCGGCGATACGACCGTATGTGGTCGTGTCACCGCGCTGGATGCTCTCGCCCGGCACGGCGATCATGGCGAGGAGGATGCGCGCGGTTCCCGGTGAGTTCGGCGGCATGGCACTCGTCTGGTTCCTCCGGCCGGCGCCGACACTGGACTCACGGCGTTCCTCGGATGCTCTGCAGGAACCTTCCCGACCCGTCGTCAAGGACCCAGAACGACCAGCCGTTGCGGTGCGGGCTGACACTCGGCTTGTAGTGGCCGACCACGGCGCGAGCCGCACCGGTCGGCGTCTTGAAGCTCTGCCCACCCAGCGGCCCGGCCACGATGTCAATCCGAGACGTCTTCGGGTCGTACCTGCCCTGGGTGCGGTGCCCCTCGTAGTCGGCGTACACCGCCACCGCCTCCGCTTCCTCCGAATGCTGCTCTCCCTCCTTGCTTGCCGACG
>NZ_CDWWXB010000268.1:0-3818 GCF_977971855.1 Frankia sp. CoWAU3
TGGGCAATACCAGCGGTGGCCGGCTGCGACCCCACGGTCGCCGGGGCCGCGGATGGGACGGTCACCGGAGGCACGGGCGGGGCAGCCGCGATCGCACCCGCCGGACGCCCGTTGCTGCTCCCGGTGCCGGGGATCGGGAGCGGGACGGCCGGCAGCCCGGGCGCCGGGATTCCCGGCGTGCGCAGATCGCCCGCCGTTCCCCGTCCGTACAGGTCCGTCGGTTCCGTACCGGTGGTGAGCACGCCGCCCGGCGCCCCGCCGGCCGCGAGCCCGCCGACGCCGTTGCCCTGGCCGCCGACGCCGTTGCCGTACTCCAGGTCGGTCAGGGACGCCAGGATCTCGTTGACCCGGATATGGGCCTCACCCACGGCCAGGCTCTGCCGGGTCACAGCGTCGGCAGCGGCCCGGATCTCCTGACCCGCCCCATTGTCCGCGGGGGCCGCGCGAAGGACCTGCACGAGGCCCTCGGCGACCCGGAGCTGGGTGTCGAGGAACTGGGAGTGCAGGGCCAGATGGTCGCGGGCGACCTCGCTGATGCCGGCGACCTCACCGGCGCTCGGGGCCGGGGCCGCCAGGGTGGCTGCCGCCGGAGCAGGCGCTACCGAAGCAGGCGCTACCGGAGCGATGGCCGTCGGGACGGGTACCGCCCGGGTGGGCGCCGGTGCCGACTGGGTGAGTACTGGCTGGGTGGGTGCCGGCTGGGTGAGTACTGGCTGGGTGGGCGCCGGTGCCGCTTCGGGGACGCGCCGCTCGGTGGCGGTCGGGACGTTTTCGAGCGCCGCGGCGGCCGACCCCCGCGGCCGGACGGCCGCGGCTGCCGCGAGCGTGACCAGCGCGTCGGCGTAGGCGCGACGGCGAGGCTCCGAGACGTAGTCCGCCCCGGTCAGCGCAACCGTCATCCCGGTCGGCTGCGCCTGCTGCGGCAGCGGGGCCGTATAGCGGTTGAGCCCGCTGAGCTCGACGCCGAGCACCGCGAGGCGCACGGCCGCGGCCGCGCCGTCGCCGTCGCGACCGGCGTCGGTGGGGATCGCCACGACCTCGTCGCCGAGGGTGCGCCGGACCAGACCGGTCAGCACCTGGCTCGGCCCGATCTCGACAACCACCGTCGCGCCGTCCGCGTGCAGGGCCTGCAGCCCGGCGACGAACTCGACGGGGTTGCCCAGCTGCCGGGTGAGGACCCGGCGGTTCTCGGCGGGGTCGTCGCCGTACCGGGCGCCGGCGGTGTTGGCGTGCACCGGCACGGCCGGCGATCCGATTTCGGTGACGTCCACCGCGGCGGCGAAGTCGTCCACCGCGTGCCCGACGAGCGAGGTGTGGAACGCCGCGGCCACGGAGATGCGCCGGGCGTCGAGCCCGTTCGCGGTGGCGGCGGCGACGAACTCCTCGACGGCGGGCGTCGGACCACCAACGACGACCTGGTCGGGGGCGTTGTGGTTACACACGACCGCGTCCGGGTGCGCGGTCAGCAGCTCGGCGACCGCGTCGCGGTCGGCGCGGACGGCGGCCATGGTGCCGGGGTCGAAGCCGGGTTCGTCCGGCGGGGCCATGGCCTGGCCGCGACGCCGGGCGAGCCGGAAGAAGTCGGCGTCGGCGAGGGAACCGGCGGCCCACAGGGCGGTCAGCTCCCCGAAGCTGTGGCCGAGCAGGCTCACCGGGCGCAGTCCCAGCTCCCGCAGGAACCGGAACTGGCCAACGGAGAGCGCACCGATCGCGGGCTGCGCGTACTCGGTGCGCGTCAGGTTCATCTCGTGGTCGGCACGGTCGCCCGGATCGAAGCTCGGCGGCGGGAACACCGCGCGGGCGAGCGTGAGCTCGGCCCCGGCGAAGGTGGCGTTCGCCGCGTCGAAGGCCTCCCGCACCGGCGGGATCTCGACGGCTGCGGTGAGCCCCATGTCGACGTACTGGCTGCCCTGGCCGGCGAAGACGACGCCGACGCGGGGCTGCTCGGCCGTCTGCCGGCGGTAGTGCACCCCGGCGGGATGCGACCATTCGGCGGCGTCGGCCCGCGCCGCGAGCTGCTCGATCGCGATCGCGCGCAGGCGCTCCGCCTCGGCGCCGGTGCGCGCGACGAACCCGACCCGCGCGGCGCTGCCCGGGATGCCCGTGTCACCGTTCGGTTCGGCCTGCCCGCGCACCAGGTCAAGGAGCTCCGCGAGCGTCGCGGCATGCCACAGGTGGGCGCGGACGGCACGGTGCGTCGCCCGGGCGGCACGCTTATCGGCGTCCGGGCGTGCCGTGTCGGGGGTCTCCTCCAGGACGACGTGGAAGTTGGTACCGCCGAACCCCATGGCGGAGGCGGCCGCCCGGCGCCGCCCCACGTCCGGGTCGAGCACCCAGGGCCGGGTGCGGGTGCTGAGGTAGAAGGGCGAGCCCTCCTGGGCGAGCGCCGGATTCGGTTCGCGGACGTTGATCGTGGGCGACAGCGACAGCGACAGCGACAGCGACAGCTTGATCAGACTGGCCGCGCCGGCAGCGCCCTTGGTGTGCCCGATCTGCGACTTCACACTGCCGATCGCCGCCCGGCCCGGGCGTGCCCCGGCCTCGGCCAGGACGGCCCCGAGCGCGGACAGCTCGGTGGCGTCACCGACGGCGGTACCGGTGGCGTGCGCCTCGAACAGCTCGACGGACGCCGGGCTCACCCCGGCGTCCGCGTAGGCCCGGCGCAGCGCGCGGACCTGGCCCTCCGCGCGCGGCGCGTAGACGCTCTTGAACCGACCGTCGCTGGACGACCCGAGACCCCGGATGACCGCGTAGATCCGGTCCCCGTCGCGCTCGGCGTCGGCCAGCCGCTTGAGCGCCAGCATCCCGATGCCCTCGCCGACCAGGGTGCCGTCGGCGCCGGCGGCGAACGGCTGGATGTGGTCGGACTTGGACAGCGCCTGCGTCTTCGAGAAGCACATGTAACTGAAGATCGAGTTCTCGGTGTCACAACCACCGGTGATCATGAGATCGGCACGGTGGTCGATGAGTTCGGCGATGGCCCCGCGGACGGCCGTGAGCCCACTCGCGCACGCGGAGTCGACCGTGTAGTTCGTGCCTCCGAGGTCGAGCCGGTTGGTGATCCGGCCGGAGACGACGTTGCCGAGCAGCCCGGGGAACGAGTTCTCCTCCCACGGCGGGAACGCGAGCGAGAAGGCCTCCAAGACCGCGGCGGTTTCGGCCTCGTCGAGTCCCGCGGCGCGCACGACCTCGCGCAGGACCGGCGTCTCCAGCCGGGCCGCCAGCGGGTGGGCCATCGTGGTGGGGCCGGCCATGCCCAGGATGACCCCGGTACGCTCGGAGTCGTACCACGCCGATCCCGGTGCGCCCGCGTCGACGAGCACATCCCGCGCGACGATCAGGCTGAGCAGCTGCACGACCGCGGTCACGTCCAGCAGGTTGGGCGGAAAGCCGAACTCCACCGGGCTGAACGCGACCTCGGGGAGGAAGCCGCCCCGGCGCGCGTAGGTACGGTCGGGCACCGTCGCATCCGGGTCGTAGTAATCTGCCGGGCGCCAGTGCGTCGACGGCACCTCGGTGACGCAGTCGACGGCGTCGATAACGTTGCTCCAGTACTCCCGCACGTCGCGCGCCATCGGGAACAGTCCGGCGAGCCCGACGATCGCGATCGGGTTGTTCGCGAGTCGTCGGTCGTCAGGGCGGTCGGACTCGTCCACGTGCTTCTCCCCTTTACTGGCCGGCAGGTCACCACCGCGTGCGGCGGGACCCTGATATGTCGGGCGTGGTGCCCTGATATGTCGGGCGTGGTGCCCTGATATGTCGGGCGTGATGTATCCGGCGGAGGTATTCAGGTGTGAGGTATTCAGGCAGGGCTGCGC
>NZ_CDWWXB010000269.1:0-1219 GCF_977971855.1 Frankia sp. CoWAU3
TCCGGAACCCGACCGGCTCGGGTATCTCCAACGCGTGCTGGTGAGCGAGCGGGAACAGGATGAGATCTTCGCGAGGGTGCACACCGTCGCGAAGATCTCATCCTGTTCCCGCTCGCTCACCAGCACGCGTTGGAGATACCCGAGCCGGTCGGGTTCCGGAACACCGGCGAGGACCAACGTGCGCCACGCGATCCGCAGGCTCACCCCGAGCGCCGCCTCGTCCGGGCCGTGCCCGCAGACGTCGCCGAGCAGGACGTGGAGCGTGCCGTCCGCGGTGGACACCATGTCGTAGAAGTCCCCGCCGAGCAGGGACTGCTGCCGGCCGGGGCGGTACCGGGCGTCGTGATGTAACCGGCCGTCGTCGATGAGTGGCCGGGGTAACAGGCCGCGTTCGAGGCGGGCCCGCTCGTCCGCCAGCAGCTCCGACTCCCGCAGCGCCTGCGCGGCGGTGTCGGCCCGCTTGCGCTCAATCGCGTACCGGACGGCCCGGACCAGGTCCCGCCCGTCGACCTGACCCTTGACGAGATAGTCTTGCGCGCCCGCGGCGACCGCCTGCGCCCCCCCGGTACTCGTCAACCAGACCGGTGAGCACCACGACCGGCGCTCCCGCCTCGACCGTGAGCAACCGGCGTAGCGCCGACAGGCCCTCACTGTCCGGCAGCCCGAGATCCAGCAGCACGCACGCGACGTGCTCGCTGCGACGGGCGGCTTCGGCCACCGTGCGCACCCGGGTCAGCTCGACCGGAGCGAAGACCTCGTCGAGGAGCTCGGACACCAGATAGGCGTCGGCATCATCATCCTCGACCAACAGCACCGGCCAGATCACTTTTAGGGGATCAGCGTTCGGCGCCCGCATCGCGGTGCCCTCGGTTCCTGACACATCTCCTCGGCATTGCACGACACGAGGCCATACCGGCCCAACCCGGACTCGAAGCATGGCACGACCACGACGCCCGTGCGCATAGGAACGCCGAACCGGAGTGGACCGCGGCCAGGAAGACCGGTCAGGAAGACGGAGCGCGACGGGCTCCGGAAGACCGGGCGCAGGAAGACATGGTGGGCCTACGGAAACGACGGCAGTCGCAAGGACGGATCAATGAGCGGCGGTGCGGCTACCAGCGGCGGTGTCGCCCTGCGCGCCTTCCTTCCCTGACGGGGTCTCACCCGCAGCCGGCGCCGTGGGACGGCCCAGCAGGTACCAGCCCCACAGCCCGGCGGG
>NZ_CDWWXB010000269.1:1504-3865 GCF_977971855.1 Frankia sp. CoWAU3
CACCGGGGCCCGCCTCGGCGCGCCGGGCACCTCCCGGGCGTCCATCACATCGAGCAGGTGATCCCAGTAGCCCGTCAGGCGGGCCGCCAGGCTTCCACCGAACAGCCTGCTGTGCAGGAGGTGCGGATGCGGTCGGGTCGGAGCGTGGCGCATCGCGTCGGAGAAGCGGTCGAGGAGATCCCGGCGCTCGTCGTCGGACAGCTCGGCCATCAGCTCACGCAGAAGTTCGTCCTCCAGCGTCGCATGTTCGACCATCAACGCGGCCAGATCCCGGCGCAGGTTCGCGACCGGCTCCGCGGGCCGGTTGAGGTCCCCCTGGACGTACTGTTCAATGCCGCGCATCACCGAGGAGCAGCGCCGCGCCAAGCGGCCCAGGTCCGCCACCCGCGCCCGGCCGCCCACGACCCGGCGGGCCATCTCCGGGTAGACCACCGACTCCATCGCGCTCAGGTGCGCGGAGACGGCGGCCACGGCCGCGTCGCTGGCGTGCAGCGCCTGCCGCGGGTCGGTCGACGGACCATCCACGTCACTGTGGGCGCCGACGTCGCGCGAGAGCTCGATCAGACGGACGGCATCCTGATGCGCGGCCTCCACCAAGGTCACCAACGTCTCGGCCATGACCACCTCGCAGCCCATGGGCGGATACCCAGCGGAGAGCTACCAGGATCCAAAGCTACGCCTATCCGACCCGGTCCGCATCTCGGCAGCCACCACGCAGCCGTAACCCGGTACCCACAAAGGGTGCCAGTCGCTTCGCTCGGCACCTACACTCTCGGGCTTGGTCCCCGTGGTGTCCGGCTGTGGCCGCGCCGAACGCCACCGTCACCGGGCGAGGAACTCGTCGAGATCGGCGAGGAACCTCGTCTCGTCCTCGACCACCAGGCCGCCGACATCGGCGTGGCCGGGCGGACCCGGCTGCGCAAGGACAATCGAACCGGCGCCGTGCCGGATGGTGAGCCGCCGCCCGAGCATCGCGGCCAGTCGCATGGAAGCCGACCCGCAGGCCTCGTCCTCGGTGACGCCGTGCCTGCTGGCGAAGGCCCGGGCCCGCACGACCCCGCCCGGCTCATCCTCCCACGCCCAGAGCTGGGTCAGGTCCTCGGCAGGTGGACGGGGCAGGTCGAGCGCGTCGACCTGGCCCGGGTCCGCGAGCATCTCATGCCACCAGCAGGGCACGGCGGCCAGGGCGCCGCGGACCCAGACCCGGCCCTGCTCCTGCCAGCTGACCGCCTCGCCGCCGGCCGGGCGGAGGATCTCCGGATGGCCACCGAGCAGCCGACCCAACAGCCAGGCCGACCCCACCAAGGCGTGCCCCGCCATGGGCAGCTCCCCGGTGGGCGTGAAGGTGGCCAGCTCCGCCAACTCCGGGTTGTCGACGAAGACCGTGGCAGGGCAGCCCAGTCGGCGCGCGACGACGGACCGCTCCCGCGCGTCGGGCAGCAGCTTCGCGGCATCCAGCACCACGGCGAGCAGGCTGCCGCCGGCGCCCGTCTCGTCGGCGAACACCCGAAGCGTGCGTACCTCGATCCCGATCACTCGATCCTCCCTGTGACGTATCCCATGCGCCGGACGTGTGTCTCACCCTTCGTGCCGCACCACGCCGGCACAGTTGCCAGGCATCCGCGTCCACGGTGAAGCCCGGATCGCCTCCGGACGACCGGCACCGACTTGTCACCATGAAGGTTCACCAGTGGGGAAGGGCGTGGGAGATGCCGACAGGTGGACCTGGACATGGATCGGCGGCAGGGAAGAAGGCAGTGATGCGGGACGACGCGGTGCCGGGCGAAAGGGTACGCGACGAGACGGTACGCGAGACCCGGGGACGCGACGGTGATGGCGCGCGCCCGGACGGCGGCGACCACGGCAGCCAGCATCCCGTTCGGGAGGTGCTGGGGGACGCCCTGGAGCAGGCGTCGGCCAACGCCCATAAGCTCGCCGGCGCGCTGACCCGTCCGGTCTCCCTGGTCCGGGTGGGTCGCAAACGACGCCGTGCGCCCCGCTCCGAGCTACCGCGGACGCCGGACGGGCGCGTCATGGCCTGCGGCGTGTACAGCCATGGCCGGCGGGTCACCATGGACATCGACCAGGCCGACGCGCTGCGGTTGGCGCGGTCCGAACGCAACGGGTTCGCCTGGCTCGGCCTGTTCGAGCCGAGCTACGAGCAGCTCACCGCGATCGCCGAGGAGTACAGGCTGGACAAGCTCGCGGTGGAGGACGCGGTCACCGGCCACCAGCGCCCCAAGCTCGAGCAATACGAGAACCACCTGATTCATGGTGCTCAAGACGACCAGTTACGTGGAGCACACCCAGGTAACGGGCACCTCCGAGGTCAGGGCCGCGCAGAGATCACGCTACGTTGTG
>NZ_CDWWXB010000270.1:0-3787 GCF_977971855.1 Frankia sp. CoWAU3
GACCGTACGTCCGGCAGGCCCGCGGCATCGGCCACGTCATGTCTATCAGCGAAACATTCCTGGAACCCCGCTGATGCCCGTCACGGCTCCGAGCCGGGACCACAGGAAGCCGCGGGTCCCGAGCAAGATCCTGAGCAAGGTCCCGAGCAAGATCAGCCCCGGAGGACACACAGGGACACGGAGCCCCCGCCATCGGCGATCTCCAAGGTGGCCGCCGGTACCGAGCGCCGCGCCCGCACCCCCCGGCCACTCGTCTCCAGCGCCTGGTAGAGTCCTGCATGTCGCCGCGGGGACGCGGAGGCAACGCGCCGCTAGCTCAATTGGCAGAGCAGCGGACTCTTAATCCGCGGGTTCGGGGTTCAAGTCCCTGGCGGCGCACCCGTATCTACCAGGTCGTATGACTCTCGGCAGTCTCTTTCGGAAGGTCTCTGTACCCACTTCTGTACCCCAGCCTCTCTGTGCCCTGACGGCAGACGCCCCAGGCGCTGCAAGGTACACAGCCGTCCCGGGGTGTCGCCGATTCGCTCGGGTGCACGGTCAGCCCGCGGTACCCGCTCCGCCCTCCTCGTCCTCCTCACCGTCGCCGGTGGCCGCCCCGTCCGACGGATCCGGTTCGTCGCCCTGGCTCCCGAAGACCCGGTCGAGCCGGCCGACCGCGTCGCGCTGGGTCTCCGGCATTACGTGGGTGTAGGTGTTCATGGTGAGCTGGATCGTGGAGTGCCCGAGCAGCTCCATCACCGTCCGCGCCGGTACACCCTCGGCAAAACCGGTAGGCAGCAATGTTCCAGGGGTGTTGAGTAGCGCTGTGGGAGAAGATCGGCTGGTAGCTATTCGTCAGGGCTGGTAACTACGGTCACGGACGAGTTCAGCGGCGTAGCGGTGCCAGGTGCCCCCAGTCTGCGCGGTCCAGCGGGCGGCGGTGGTCGGGTGCATCGAGAGCATGTCGGCGAGGGCGGCGGTGGGGAGTTCGGCGGCGAGCTGGGTTATTGCGGCGCGGCGACCGGCGACCGCGGAGACGCCGAGCTTGCGCAGTCGTTCCCCGAGCCGGGCGGGGGTGATCGGTTGTCCGGGGAGCAGGCCTGGGAACAGCCAGCCGGTCGTGCCGGGTGAGCCGACGCCGACGTGGGGACGGCCTTTGTCGCGTAGTCGCGGGACCAGGCTGGCGAGCGGTTCGGGCAGGTGGATGCGTTCGGTGCCGATCTGCAGGTGCACGGTGCCGCCCGGCTGGTGGACCTGGCTGGTTGTGAGCGCGGCGATACGGGAGAGCTGCTGGCCGTAGAGGAGCAGCAGCGCGCCGGCGACCCGGTCGGTCAGTTCGACGGTGTCGTCGTGCAGGAGCCGGGCGAGCAGCGCGATCCGCTCGTCCTCGCTGGTGGCCGGGCCGGTCGGTCGGGGGCGGGCGGGGACTGTCAGCGTTCGGGTGTGGCCGCGCCCGGCGGTCCAGGCGAGGAAGTCGCCGACGTCGTGGGCGGACGGGGCGCCGCTGGTCAGCCAGAGGTCGACGGTGTGCTGGTCGAGCTCGGCGAGGGTGGTGCCGCGGTCGTGCAGCCAGGCGAGGAACGCGATCGTGACGTGGACGAGTTGGCTGGCGCGGGCGGTCACCGTCCGGGGGCGGCGGGAGTGTTCCGCGCGGGCGCGGAGTCGGCGCAGGACCCGCCAGGTGGTGTAGGCGGTTGCGACACGTCGGTGTTCGGGCGGTTCGACGTCTGCGAGCCGGCGGGCCAGGCGCTGTTCGGCGCGGGCGAGTGCCTCGTCGCGTGCCGGGAGTACCTGGTGGGCGACGAGCAGGGTGCGCAGGTAGTCGGCGGCGGCGCGGCGGGGATGGGTGTCGAGTGCGTCGTGGCTGGTGGGCAGCCGGCCGGCGGCCAGGTCGGCGAGCAGGCCGCTGGCCGCGCCGGTGCGCAGCCAGTTCAACGCGGTGTAGGGGTTCGGGGTCGCGCGGATCGCCTCGGCCACGGCGGCGAGGTGGGCCGGGACCTGCCCGTCGTCGGCGGCGAGCAGCGCGGTCGTGCGGCGTCGCAGGGAGCAGGTCGCGCAGCGGCCGGCCTCGAACAGCTTGTCCTCGAGGCCGCAGCCGGCGCAGCGGTGGGTGACCGGCAGGCCGGCGCAGTCGGCGCAGGTCGTGGCGCCGACGCCGGGGGGATGGACGAGGCGGCGGGTCTGGCCGCAGGACGCGCAGGTGCCGCGGTGGCGCAGCGCCGCCGTGTAGCACGGGTCGCAGACCGGCCCCTCGGGCCAGCGGACGGCCGGTGGCCGGGTGGCGCCGCAGCGGGCGCACGGCAGCGCGCGCCGTGGCGTGCACGTCTGGCAGAGCGGGGCGTTGCTGCTGGCGAACGTGCAGGGCCGCCGCCGCCCGCAGACCGAGCAGACCGCCTCCGGGAGTGTGAAGCAGTTCACGCAGATGTCGGGCTGGTCGTCGTGCGCGCGCCGCGCGATGCGGCACACCGTGCCGCACACACCGCAGCGGCGTTGGGCCCGGTCCGCGCAGCGCGCGCAGACCGGCTGGCCCCGCGGGTCGCGGCCGGCGACCGGTTTGATGATCCCGCAGCGCGCGCAGGCGGTTGCCCGGGCCCGGTTGTGGCAGCGCGAGCACAGCCCCTGCCCGTCGTCCTGGCGGGTCAGCGGACGGCCGGTCGCGCCGCAGCGCACGCAGGTCGGCACCGGCAGCGCGCCACCGGCCGCGATCAGGGTCCCGACGAGCCGTCCGACCGCCGGTGGCGCGCCGACGCTCAGCGCGGCCGGGTCCGTGGCCAGAGCGTCGGCCAGGTGCCGCAGGCTCGCGCCGCTGACCGCGCCCACCGCCGCGGCGATCACGTCGGCCGGTAGGGCCGGGCCGGCGGCCGCCACCGCCGCGGTCACCGCCACCCGGCGGGCCGCCACCTTCTCGAGCCGAGACGCCCGGGGGCCGGTCATGACCCGGTCCCCGGGCCGGGGACGGCGGTGATCTCGGCGCGCCGGGGCCGCAACGGCATCACGACCGGCAAGGACACCGCCCGCGGCGCCGTCGTGGCCGGTGCCGTCGTGGCCGACGGTGCCGTGTCCGACGGTGCCGCGGACGCGCCGGGGCCGGCCACGACGCGCCGGGGCCGGCCCCGGTAGGGCTCGACGAGGTCTGTGGGCGCGCAGCCGAGGATGTCGCAGAGCGCGGCGAGCGTCACCAGCGACAGCCGCTCCGGGACGCCGGTCACCAGCCGGTAGACCTGCTCGCGCGAAAGCCGGACACCCCGCTCGGCGAGCAGCGGGACCAGCGCCGTCGTCGCGAACAGCCCACGCTCGGCCATCAGCTTCCGCAGATGCCAGTAGTAGCCGACCTGCGCGCTCACCGCTCCTCCGTCCCGGCCACGGCGTGCAGGACCGCCGCGAGCGCCGCGGTGAGCATCCGGTTCTTCGCGTCCGTACCGACGGTGGTGTAGGTCGCGGTCGTCGAGGCCCACGAATGGCCGACCTGCTGCTGGACGAACAACGGATCGACCCCGTCCTCGATCAGGTGCGAAACGTACGAATGCCTCAGACAGTGCACGGACAGATCGGTCGGCAGCCCCGCCTCGGCCCGCCACCGGGCAAACCGGTCGTCCACCGACCGAGTCAAGATCCGCTGCCCGCGCTCGGTCAGCCAGACCGCCGAGCCGGCCGACCCCGGGAACTGGGGGCGGACCACCGTCAGGTACTCCTCGAGCACCCCGGCCGCCCACGGGAACACCGTCGCGACCGCGCGGCGCCGCGGCGGACTGCCCCGCATCGCCTTGCCGAACCGGACCTGGCAGACACCTAGCGGGAGTTTCCTAGA
>NZ_CDWWXB010000271.1:0-1695 GCF_977971855.1 Frankia sp. CoWAU3
TCTAGGAAACTCCCGCTAGAGCGCCGGTCAAGTAGTCATCAGGCTGCTTGCTGATCGTGTTTTTGGCGGGCGATGACGTGGAGGTTGTGGACGACGGCGGTGCGGCGGAGGTCGAACAGGTTCTTGCGCTGTCCGTGGTAGCGGGCGCGGCGGCCTTGCCAGTGGCCGACGTGGGCGAGGGTGTGTTCGACTTTGGTGCGTTCGCGGAGGCGGGCGCGGCCGGCGGGGGTGTGCTGGCGTTCGCGGAGCTCGGTGAGCAGGGCTTCGTCGGGGTGGATGGTCACGCTGCGCCCCGTCGCGCTGGTGGTGCATCGTTCTCGCAGGGGGCAGGCCGCGCAGACCTTCGCGGGGAAACGCACGGTGCGGCCTGGGGCGAAGGGCATCGTGACCTGGTGGGGGCAGGTGAGCAGGCCGCGGTCGAAGTCCAGGGTGAAGGCGGTCTTGGCATACCGGCCGGTGGCATTACGTACCCGCCACGCCTTGCAGAAGATCTCCAGGTTGGGGTCGCGGTCACGCACCAGGGTGGAAGACAGGTAGGCCCGGTCGATGTGGAGCTCGGTCAGGCGGAGATTCTGGGCGGCCAGGTCGTCGCTGATCGTGTTGGTGACGGTGGCTTCGGGCACGTTGGCGGGGGTGAGCCCGACCGCGGGCACCAGCCCGGTGTCCAGGTCGGTGACCACGTGGCGTTTGTACCCGTCGACGACTCTGCTGCTTAATTCGCGGTTGGGGTTGTGCGCTGCTGGCTGAGGCGGGTGAGCCTGCTGGCGCGGGGTGTGAAGGGTGGCTGGTCGGGGTTCCAGTGGGCGTCGAGGCGGAGGACGTTGACCGCGGTGGCGGAGAAGGCGTGTTGGAGGCGGGTCTTGGGCAGGCCGCGGTAGCGGGCGTTGCGCAGGCCGGTGACGTCGAGGGCCTGGTTGATCGTGCCCTCGATCCCGGCGCGCAGGGCGTACCTGGTCTTCCAGGTGTCGGTGGCCTGCTCGGCGTGGGCGGTGGCCAGGGTTTCGTGGAGTTCTCGGGGGCGCAGGCTGAGGTAACGGGTGCGGCGGGTGGAGGTGGTGCACGCTTTCTGGGTGGGGCAGGGGTGGCAGTCGGTGCGGGCGAACGCGACGACGATGGCGTCGCGTTCGTGCTGGCGGACGGGGTACCAGCCGGTGCTGGTGTGGCCCTGCGGGCAGCGGACCTGGCGGGCTTTCCAGTCGATCCGGAACGCGGCCTTGTCGAACCCGGCGTTGGCCTTGGCCTGGGGTGAGTGGTCGAGGAGGGCTGGGGTGACCATGGTGATGCCCCGGGTGGCGGCGTCGTGGATGAGGTCGGCGCTGGAGTAGCCGGCGTCGAGGTAGTGCTCGCCCGGGGTGAGGCCACGCTCAGCGAGGCTGGCCTGGACGATCTCGGTGGCCTTCACGTCCGGGACGCTCGCCTGGGTGGTGAGAACGTCCGTGATCAGCCGTAACGGCAACACGTCGGCTCCGGCTCCGGGGGGAGGGTCGCAGGTTTCGGTGAGGTGGACCTTGTAGCCGCACCAGAACAGGTCGTCGCCCTTGGCCGCCCACCGCGCATCGCGGTCGTAGGGGGAGGCCAAGCGACGATGTCCAGGCGGGACACCCTGTCTGTCGGCGTTCCGCTTTGCGATCACCTCCCGTCCCCGGGGATCGGTGGACAGGTAGTAGGTCTGCACCAGCATCTCGCGCAGGAACG
>NZ_CDWWXB010000271.1:2183-4272 GCF_977971855.1 Frankia sp. CoWAU3
AAGCGGCGACCGCCCGGCACAGGGCGAGCGCGTCCTGCCCGAACACCACGGCAAGACGGTCCCGGGCCGTCTTCGACGACGGCATCGTCCACCCGTTGACCCGCTCGCCGTAGCGATGCGCCAACTCGTCGATGTCCACGGTGTCGGCCAGCCAGCCGGGGGCCGCGACCGCGAGGGCCTCCAACACCGCCCGCACACTTTCCCCGGCGAGCTCGGTCCGGTTTAGGTCCCGGACCGCGCTGATCACATGGGTGGAGTCGGTGCGCGCCCTGCGACCGCCGCCGATCAGGCCCTGGTCGACGCAGGCCTGCAGGAGCCGGTCGAAGACCACCCGTTCCAGGCCGTGGTCGGCCAGCCGGGCGCGGAACCGGGACAGCACCGTCGGGTCGAACCCGGTATCGGTCAGCTCCGCGCCGAGCGCGTACTTCCAGTCGATCGCGCGGACCGCCATCGCCGCGGCCTGCCGGTCGGTCAGGTTCTCGGTGAACTGCAGCACCGTGACCAGCGACAACACCGCCGGCGGCAGACCCGGCGCCCCCCGGCGCCCGAACGCCCCGGTGAACGGCTCATCGACGAACACCTCGGCCAGCCGGTCCCGCAGCCGCATAGCCAACGTCCCACGCGGGAACGCCGCCCGGGCGACCGCCACGGTCTGCGCCGGGATCTCGGGCAGCCCCTTCGGCTGCAACGACATGCACTCCACCTCCCGCAGCCCACGACACGACCAGGACCGCAGAGGAGATCATGCCGCACCAACGACACCCAGCCGAATTAAGCAGCAGAGTCGTCGACCAGGACGGAGCGGGACTTACGGCCGTGGGCCATGTCCGGGTCTTCCACGCTGATCCGCCGGTTTTTGGCGACCCCGCGGCGCAGCCGCGCTGTCCCGGCCGTGGTGACCTCGACGTCCTGGTCGCGGACCTGACGGGCCACCGCGACAGCGGCTTCGGCCGCCTCCGGGGCGGGCTGGGCGGCCACGAAGGTCTCCACCGCCTCCAGGGCGGCCAGCACCACCGCCAGGGCACGGTCCCGCTCGTCGGGATCGTCCCAGTCGGCGTCCAACGCGGCTTTGAGGCTGGACCCGGCCAGCACCGGTGCCCCGGCCTGGCCGGCCAGGACCCTGGTTCCCTCGGCCCGCCCCCACCCCTGCTGAGCCGCGATCACACCCAGGGCCTTGCGCAGGGCGTGTCCCATCATGTTCGGGGTGTCCTCCACCCGGCCGGCACCCTACAGCGGGCTGGAGTCCAACGCTGCGCGTAACGCCCGCGGCCCGAAGCCCTTCGTCACCGTGGCGATCTCGACGGTGCGTTCGACCAGCCGCCGGTCCCACCCAGCGCCGATCAGCCGGGCGCGGAAGCCCACCAGGGCGCCCTTGGAGAAGGGAGACCGGTCGGTGTCCAGACAGTCCAGAACCAGCTGCCAACGCCGGTCCATCACCGTCGCCTCGATCACCTCGTCGTCGGAGACACCGGTATAGGCCTGCAGGATCAGCGCCAACGCCAACTGCGCCGGCTGCCCTTTCGGACTGTCGCGGTAGACCTCGGCCAGCTCGGTCTGGAACGCCTCGTCGAACAGCTCGTGGCGATACCGGCGCAGGAACACGAACAGCTTCGCCCGCCGCACCAGCCTGATCACAGTCTGTTCCGCGGTCGAGGGCTCCACCGGCGGAGCCCATATCCCAGGACGCATCAGCCAGCACCTTCCGATCAAGACGGGCACATGACACCCGCCGACCGGTGCCGCCTACCACAGCTCACATACGGCTACCTGACCGGCGCTCTAGCAGCGCGACCACGGACAGGTCCACCGCTGGTGCGACTACGGCGCCACCCAGATCGGGACCCCCAGCCGCACCCCGAGCGCGAGGCTGTTCCCGAACCCGAAGAGGAACGTCAACGCGACCACCACACCGACGATCACGGTCACGATGCGGGCCGAGGCGCCCGGAACCGCCAGGTATGCGGAACGCCTGTTCGATTCGCTAGATGATGTAGACCTCGGCGCGGTCACTGGGCATCACCCCTGGTCAGGGACCGGGTAGCGACCGGCCGAACGGCGATTTCAGGGCCAGCAACCAAGATCAAACGGT
>NZ_CDWWXB010000272.1:0-775 GCF_977971855.1 Frankia sp. CoWAU3
ACGATGCGGGTGGACCGGGGTGTCCGGACGACCTCGATCGTCCGGAAATGCGCGGTTTCGGTGGTCGCCACGGTCAGCTCCAGCGGTAGCGGCGATGGAAGTTGTCGATCCGGTCCAGCACGAGGTAGCCGCGGTCCGCGACGTGGCTCTTGTAGATGTGCTCGTATTCCGCGACGTCGAAGACCTCGTCCTGCACGCCCGCCATCCGACGCAGGCTCAGATCGCTGAGCAGCTCGTACTCGGGCATGGTCAGCGGGTGGCGTTCCGCGACGGCGGCGGCGATCCGCCGCTCTCCCACGGCCCGCTTCGCCCCCGGACCGAGCACGCCGCTGTAGAACTCGGAGGCGCAGCCGGATCCGTAGGAGAACAGGCCGATCCGGCGCGGCGCGTCCAGCGGACTGTGGTCGATCAGGGAGCAGAGTGCCAGATAGAGGGCGGCGGAGTAGAGGTTGCCGACCACCTGGCAGTACGCGAGGCTCTCCACGACGCGCTGCCCGAAATCGGCCGCGATCGCCTGCGGATCGGCGTCGGCATGCCTGCGCAGCAGGCGGCGGTGCGCGCCCTTGACCATGCCGGCGAACGGCGTGTGCAGGACCAGATGACTGAAGGACCCCATCAGGTCGGCCTCAGGCACCCGCTCCCGGTACGCACCGTAGCTGGCCTCCAGGCAGCTCATGTACGACAGCAGCGACAGGTCGCTGTCCCCGGCCTCAAGGTCCGGGCGCGGCCGGAGGGTGTCCATCACCTCGTAGCTGTGGTAGCCGTTCGCGCCCGC
>NZ_CDWWXB010000272.1:1257-4234 GCF_977971855.1 Frankia sp. CoWAU3
GAGGCCGAGCAGGTCGTGTACGTAGGTACTGATCGGCTTGCCGTAGTCGAGGCCTGACTCGGTGCCCACCACGACGAGCTCGACCGCCGCGCGCCCGCCGTCGTCCAGCGCGTCAATGAGCGGTTTGGCGGCGTTGACCGCGTTGGTTACCGCGTCCTCGCATGGCAGGTTCACCGACTTGCTCTCCATCAGCAGGTTCTCGAAGCGTCGCTGGTCGAGCCCGCGCGCTTCGAACAGCTGCAGCACGCCGAGCGAGGTCCGCCCGACGTAAGCGTTGATCGACTCAATCCCGATACCCATCCGCCCGCGGCCTCCGCCGTGTCAGAACCGTGGCACCATGACGACGTCATGGATGCTGGCGGGCAAGAACAGGTCGTCCCAGGTGCCGCCGCCCTTGGACTCGTGGACGCGCTGCTTGGCAAAGATCGAGGACATCGTCGCCTCGCTGTCGTCGAACTCGCGCAGCAGCCGGTAGTCCTCAAGGTCGCGCAGGTGGATCAGCCAGTGGATACGGTCCTGGCGGCCGAAGTTCTGCTCGTAGAGCAGCGAGGTGACGTGCCCGGGGAACGCTACGTTCACCGCCTCCTGCCAGTCGAAGGCGAACAGCCGCCCCTCCTCGCGGAACTTGTAGGTCACGTCAGCCGTGCGCAGCACCACCGCGCCGGCGTTGGCCGAGTTCAGCTGAGCGCTGATCGGCTGGCTGGTCTGGTTGCGCGCCGCGGGGACATAGAGCGCCGGGTCGGGGGCGGCGTCCTCGTGGCGGTAGTGCAGGCCGTGCTGGGGCAGCAGCACCTGCTCGACCAGACTGCCCGCCACGAACATCCGCTCCCAGCTGCCGTGCCCCTTCTCCGGAAGCCGGTCCACCAGCGAGATGTCGCGGAACTCCTCGTCGTCGTCGACCATCCGCAGCAGGACGCGGTAGTCGTTCGGCGCCTTGAGGTGCACCAGCCAGTGCACGCGGTCGCGCACGCCGAACACCTCGTCGTAGAAGAACGTGGAGATGGTGCCGCCGACCTTGCCGTTCATGTAGGCGACCAGGTCGCGGCTGTACTGGCGGCCCTCGCGAGCGAAGCCGTAGTTGAACTGGCCTACACGGTGCAGGAGCAGCCCGCAGCTGCCGGAGTTCAGGGCGGCGGTCTGCTCGTCGAGGGCGGCAAGGACGGGGGGAGCCGGAGCGGCAGGTGCGGTGGTCATCCGAGGTCTCGATTTCGTTCAGGAGTGACGTCGTATGAAGTCGGTCGCCAGCTCGAACAGCGACGGCGAACCGCGGAAGAGCGCGATGTGGTCGCCGTGGTCGCGGACCACCAGCCGGGCGTCGCGCAGGGTCCCGGCGATCTCGCGGGAGGCCTCGGGGTGCGCGGTCTCGTCGTCGGTGCTGGTGACCACGAGGACGGGCTGGCGGACCCCGTCGACCAGGTCGGCCGCGTCCAGCGCCATGATGGCGCCGTTGATCCGGCTATAGCGGTGGAACAGCTCGGCGGTGGCGTACGGATGCAGCACGAGGTGCGCGAGGTCCCGTGGCACGCTGTCGAGCATCGTGCGCAGCAGGACGTCGTGCACGGACGCGGCGGTCGTCGGGTCGCGCGCGGCCAGCTCCAACACCGCGCTCAGGTTCGCCTGGTGCGCGGTGCGGCAGCCCGGCACGAGCAGGTCGGCGTGCCAGAGGCTGAGCGAGCGCACGAGGTCGGGGCGCTGCGCGGCGGCCGCGAGCGCGAGCACCGCGCCGCCGCACAGTCCGATCACGTGCGCATCCCGGGCCTTCTCCGATTCGAGCACGGTGATCAGATCGCGGGTCTGCCCGGCGACGCGGTCCCGCACGGTTCCGGCCAGGTACGCGCCGTCCAACCGAGCGCGCTCGCCCTCGTTGCCGAACAGCCCGCTCGTCTCCCAGGTCAACACCCTGTGATCGGTGGACAGGGCCGAGACCCACGCGGCGACGAACTCGACCGGCATGCCGCACGGCGCGACCAGCAGCACCGGCGGGGCGTCCGGCGCGCCGCCGGCATAGCCGCGCAGCGTCGTGCTACCGATGCCCTCGGCCACGGAGTATTCGAGGTCGAGGTCGGGGTACGGCAGGTCCATGGCCAGCCGCCGCGCCACCACGCCGCCGAAGACCCCCGGCTCGGCCGGCGGGTCGAGTGAGGGCACCGGCGCCGGGGCGGGCTGCGTGCGCGGCGAGCTCGCGCCGGAAGGCGGCGAGGGCGTCTGGGCCGCTGAGCGGCGTCGCCGGCCGGAAGTACTGCGGGCACGGCAGGACTTCGAGGAGCGGGAGCAGGGAGCGCACCGCCGCCTCGAGCCCGTCCGTACCCGGCGTCGTCGCCGCGCCGTCCACAGCCTGATCCCCCGCGGCCGCGGCCTGACCGTGACCGGCGGCCTGACCGCGACCGGCGGCCGGCGCGCGACGGTGCTGCATCTGCACGGCGGCGGCCCTGCTGGCCGCACGGGACGCGGGGCTTCCGCCGCCGGGGCCGTGCCACGTACCGCGCGTGGGCGGGCACCGGGCACTGCTGGCACATCGCGGTGCCTAGTTCGGGGGCTGCGAGGGAGGCGTTGGCGGAGGTCGTGGCGTTCCTGCGGGCGTATCTCGCCCGATGACGTCGTGGCGTGCCTGTGTATGTGTGACAGCTGCGCTGGCTGTGCCGACCGTGTCGGCTCTTCCTTCCTGCGGTCTACCTGGATCCACCAGTGCTGGTGGTGTGATTTTTCATAGCATGATCAGATATCTGTGATCTTCCCTGGTGCGAGGGTGGGTTGGCCTTTCGGCGTGGTCCGCCGCCGGGATCGGGGGTCGGTGCAGATCTCCCCGGCGGGGACCTTCTTCCGCCGGATGGTCGGAGATATGCCGGGCGGCCAGCCCGCCAGGGCGTAGTCGACCACCATGACCTGGGGCCCCCATGTCGCGGGCATCGGTCCACGCCATCTCGGGTATCGGGGCGTCGCTACGACCGTTTGACCCCGCCCAGACTCACCAAGGAAT
>NZ_CDWWXB010000273.1:0-3712 GCF_977971855.1 Frankia sp. CoWAU3
GCGGGCGATGTGGGTGAGCACCTTCCACTCGGCCTGCGTGCGCATCCTGAGGTCCGAGGCGAAGCGTCTCGGGTTTGGCTCGGCCTTCTCCATCTACGACGCCGCCGACGCGCAGCGTTTGATCACTCTGGTCACCCGTGACCTTGATCTTGATCCCAAGCGGCATCCCGCCCGAGGTCTGGCGGCGCAGATCAGCAACCTGAAGAACGAACTGATCGACTGGGAGGCCGCACGGGACCGGGCCACGAACCACCTCGAGCGGACCGTCGCCGAGGTCTACGCCGCTTATCAGCAGCGGCTGGCTCAGGCCAATGCCCTCGACTTCGACGATCTGATCATGATGACGGTGAACCTCCTCCAGGCGTTCCCCGACGTCGCCGAGCACTACCGGCGCCGATTCCGACATGTGCTCGTGGACGAGTACCAGGACACCAACCACGCGCAGTACGCCCTGGTGCGTGAACTCGTCGGCCAACCGGCGTACTTCGGTGGCGGGTCCGCGCCGGTGGAGCCGGCCGAGCCGGCTACCTGGGCCTCGGGCGCCGTCCCACCGGCGGAGCTGTGCGTGGTTGGCGACGCGGACCAGTCGATCTACGCCTTCCGTGGGGCGAACATCCGCAACATCGTGGAGTTCGAGGAGGATTTCCCGAACGCCGCGGTGATCCTGCTGGAACAGAACTACCGCTCCACCCAGACCATCCTCTCCGCCGCGAACGCGATGATCGCGCGTAACAACCAGCGCAAGGCCAAGCGGCTGTGGTCGGACGCCGGTGACGGTGAGAAGATCGTCGGATTCGCCGCCGACAACGAGCACGACGAGGCGGCCTTTGTCGCCGAGGAGGTCGACCGGCTCTCGGACGCGAAGCTCGCGCGGCCCGCCGACGTCGCGGTGTTCTACCGGACCAACGCCCAGAGCCGGGTGTTCGAGGAGATCTTCGTCCGGGTCGGGCTGCCCTACCGGGTGGTCGGCGGGGTGCGGTTCTACGAGCGCAAGGAGATCCGTGATCTCCTTGCCTACCTGCGGGTCCTCGCCAATCCTAGCGACACGGTGAACCTGCGTCGCATCCTGAACGTGCCCCGGCGCGGGATCGGCGAGCGGGCCGAGGCGGCCCTGGCGGGCTTCGCCGATGTCGAGCGGATCGGGTTCGCGCAGGCGCTGGAGCGTGTCGACGAGGTGCCGGGGATCGCCGCGCGCTCGGCGAAGGCGGTGCGCGAGTTCACCGCGCTGCTCGCCGAGCTACGCGCCGTAGCGGCCGACAACCCGGTGGCCGTGGTCGAGGCGGTGCTTGAACGCACCGGCTACCTGTCGGAACTCCTCGCCGAGGGCACCGTCGAGTCCCAGGCCCGGGTGGAGAACCTGCAGGAACTGGTCGGAGTGGTCCAGGAGTTCGCCCGGCGGCTGCCCGAGGGCACGCTCGCGGAGTTCCTCGAGCAGGTCTCGCTCGTCGCCGACGCGGACCAGGTTCCGACCGACGACGGTTCCGATGGTGTGGTCACTCTCATGACGCTGCACAGCGCCAAGGGCCTCGAGTTCCCCGTCGTCTTCCTTACCGGTCTCGAGGACGGCGTCTTCCCGCACCTGCGGACCCTGGGAGATTCCACCCAGCTCGAGGAGGAGCGCCGGCTCGCCTATGTGGGTGTCACCCGGGCCCGGATCCGGCTCTACCTGACCCGCGCGGTGATGCGCAGCGCCTGGGGCCAACCGGCCTACAACCCGCCGTCGCGTTTCCTCGGCGAGGTGCCGGACACGCTGGTTGACTGGCGCCGGCTGGCCGATCCCCCGCCAGCGCCCGCGGGGACGTCCTGGGGCTCGTCTGGCGGGTTTGGGTCGGGCGCGACCGGCCGGGGCGCCGCCGGTGCCCCGGCGGCGCGTAAACCGCTACCGAACTCGCCATTCTCGGGTCGCGCGCGGCCGGCCGCTCGGGCCGTCCTGGAGCTGCGTCAGGGCGACCGGGTGACGCATGACAGTTTCGGTCTCGGAGTTGTCGTCGCCACCGGCGGGGTCGGTGACTCCGCGGAGGCGACCATCGATTTCGGCGAGAACACCGGCACGAAGCGCCTGCTCCTGCGGTACGCCCCCGTCGAGAAGCTCTGACGGTCCCGAGGGTCCCGAGGGTCCCGGCCGGTCCGCCGCCCCGGCGAGGCAGCTCGCGACCAGGTGGGCGACCTTGCCGCTGAACGCCAGGGAATGATGCCCGAGGCCCGGCACGGTGTAATTTTCGATGTCGAGATCGGGATGGTCGAGCGCCGCCTCGGCGGGCCGCACCACGCTGTCCAGCCCGGCGCCGATCGCGACGAACCGGGTCCGGCAGCCGGGGGCGGGTGCGGCGAGTTCGCGTAGGAGCGCCGATCCCGGCCGTAGCTGGGTGACGAGCCGGTACGGCACCGACCGGGGGACGAGTCTGGCGAGACGGGTGCCGGAATGAGGCGTAGCGAGAGTGATCAGCGTGTCCACGCACTGATCGCCCCCGAGTTGCTGCACGTAGTAGCGGGCCACCAGCCCGCCGAGTGAATGGGCGATGATGTGCACGCGCTGCCTGCCGCTGTCCGTCATCGCGGTGTGCACGGACGCGGCGAGTCGGAGCGCCGCTTCCTGCACCGTCGGCACGAGCAGCGGCAGCTCCACCGTGCGCACCCGGCGGAAACCGCGGCGGCGTAGCGACCGGCCCAACCGGGTGAACACGGACCGGTTGTCGATCAGGCCGTGGATCAGCAGGATCGGGGTACCTGCCGCGTCGGGAGCGTTGACCAGCAGGCTGCGGTGCAGCGGGGAGAGCGCGCTCAGCGAGTAGGGCTCGTGCTCGCGCGGGCACTGCCGGCGCAGCGCACTCGCCGGGTAGAGGGCGAGGTGGGTGGCGATCCAGGCCGCTTCCACAGCGAGCCCGCGGGCGTTCACCGGGGTCGTGCGCAGGCCGGTGAGGACCGACCGCCCTGGAGCGGCGATGTTGTCTGCGGCCACGGCCCGCCTCAGGCGGGCCGTGGCCGCAGACAACGATGGCAGTATCCACTCGCCGATGGCCTGCTCGCCTTCCCTCGCCGTACCATCCGTGCCGCCAGCCGTGGTGCTCGCCCCCAGGTCGGCAGATATCCCGGTGGCCAAGTAAAGACCGGAGAGAAATGCTACAGACTGTTAGGTAGCCCTGTCGACCATCGAGCCTGCCGTCGGCGCAGCCGATCGTCCTGGTCCCCCCGGCTCAGGGATGCGAGCAGCGATGCGGCGTCGCGCGCCGTCTCGGCTGCGGTGGTGGCGGACAGGAGCCGATCGGCGAATCCCAGCGCGTTCAGGTCGGTCGGCCGTAGCCCGCAGACGTTTGCGGCCCGCTCGACCGGTATCCGCAGCGTGACGGCGGTGCCCTCCGGGGAGAGCGCGGTGAAGTAACTGTCCGGGGTCATGGCGACGACGTCGGTGACCGCCGCGGCGAGAGCCCCGCCAGAGCCGCCCTCACCCAACACGATCGACAGCGTCGGCGAGGGGCAGGCCAATACCGCGGCCATCGCATCCCCGATCGCCGCCGCGATGCCCGCGGCCTCGGCGTCCGCGTTGTTCGCCGCGCCGGGCGTGTCGACCAGGGTCACGAGACCGATCCCCAGCTTCCCCGCGAGCCGGGCGGCGCGGACCAACAACCGGTATCCGGCAGGCCCCGGGGCGTCGCCGCGACGGGCCCCGACAGCCACGACCACCGCACGCATCGGCCCTCCCCGCCCCGCAGCC
>NZ_CDWWXB010000274.1:0-3627 GCF_977971855.1 Frankia sp. CoWAU3
GACCGGGCGTCACCCGCGGACCTCGCCGAAGCGGTGGCCGCGCATCGTCTCGGTGACGAGGCGGTTGTGTCCGATCCGGTCCTCGCCCGCGACCAGCACCGCGCTGTAGCGCTCCAGGCTTACCCGGCCGCCGTACTCCTCGATCTCCTCGGTGTCCGGGTAGATCCGCACCGAGGTCGGCGCGTACCGGCTGGCGAAGCCGAGCCGCATCTCCCGGGACTCGCCGCTGTGCGGCAGCGAGGCGTGCATCAGCGTGGACCAGAATATAACGGCCTGCCCCGGACGCATGATTATCGGCACCGCGAGGGACTCGTCCGGCTTCCAGTCCGGATCCTTCTGCAGCTCGTGGTAGTCGTAGCCAAAGAAACCGCGGCGCACCCCACCCTTGTCCACGGTGTTGATCCGGTCCGGGTCGTAGTGCATGCGCCTGGCCTCGTCGTAATTCATCCGCGTGTGCGTCCCGGCGATGAACTGCAGGCAGCCGGTCTGCTCGTTCGCCTCGGTGAACGCGGTCCACACGGTGATCGTGCCGCCGGTGCCCGCCAGACCCGCCAGACCCGCCAGACCCGCCAGCCAGAGGATCTGCGGGGTGCCGGAGGCGTTGGCGAAGGTGTCCGCCTGGTGCCAGTCGGTGCCCTCGTCGCCGGGGTACTTGGGGAAGAACTCGGTGCGCCAGCACAGCACGTCCCGCCCGAGCACACTCACCACCCGGTCGACGATCTCCGGGCGGCAGATGTGGTCGGCGAGGAACTCCATGTCGAGGTGCCGGTCGTAGTTGGCGATGTTGGTGTTGCCCGAGAGCGCGTCGGTCGTCTGGTAGACGGCCGCGCTGCGGTCCATCATGGACAGCCGCTCGCGCTTCCAGATCGCCCGCATCTCGTCGGGCTCGTACACGGTGAACGGACCGAAGAAGCCGTTGCGGCGGAAGGACTCCAGCTCCTCGGCGCTCAGCGCGAACCTGCGCCCGCCCTGCCCGGCGGCGCTCGCGGCGCCCATGCGTGCCACCCCCTCCGCATGTCTGACGACGATCTCCGGGTCCTCGACAGCGTCCGCGATCGCCCGCGCGATCGTGCGTACCGAGGCCACGTCCTCGAGCTCACTGCCGTTGAGTGAGGTCCCGTAGGCGGTGTTGAGCTCGGCCATGACGCGTACAAAGCCGAGCGAGGTGAGTCCGAGGTAAAACAGGTCGTCCTCGACGCTGATGTCGGTGTATGGCAGCGCGGCTGCGGCCGACCTGGCGACCGTTTCCTCCAGCAGCGCGCATACCTGCTTTGTGTCGGTCACGTCGTCATCCCTGGGGTCTCGGTCTCCTCGCCGGCGAACAGCCGGGCCGCGGTGACGTTCGCCGCGGAGCGGTCCACCTTGCCGTTCCGGGTCAACGGGATCGCGTCGACCGGGAAGTAACGGGCCGGGCGCATGTGCACAGGCAGTTCCCCGCGCAGGTGGCCGCGCCAGGCCTCGGCCAGGGCCGCGGGGTCGCCGGCGCCCGCGGCCGGGACGGCGAGGACGACCAGTTCGGCTGCGCCGTGCCGACCGACGCCGGGGGTGACCACGACGGGCCCGGCCACCGTCGGGTGACGGCACAGCACCGCTTCGATCTCGGCCGGCTCGATCCGGAAGCCGTTGAGCTTGATCTGGTCGTCCACTCGGCCCAGGTAGACGAGCTCGCCGCCGCGCCAGGCGGCCCGGTCGCCGGAGCGGTAGCAGATCGCGCCATCGGGGCCGGTGACGAATCGTTGCGCCGTCAGCTCCGGCCGGTTGAGGTAGCCGCGGGCCACGCCCGCGCCGCCGATCCACATCTCCCCCGGCCCACCCGCGGGCACCGGCCTGCCGTCGGGGTCCCGGATCGTGACGGTGAGGTCCGGGACCGGCACGCCGATCGGGCTCACTGCCGGGCCGTCGAGGTCCGCTTCGGCCAGCCGCCGGTAGGTCACGTGCACGGTCGTCTCGGTGATGCCGTACATGTTGACGAGCCCGATGTCCGGGTGGCAGCGCATGAATCCGGCGACCAGGTCGAGGTCGAGGCGTTCGCCGCCGAACACGATGGTGCGCAGCGAGTCGGGGATCCGGGATGGGTCGGCCTCCTCGGCGAGCAGCAGCTGACGGAAGGCCGACGGGGTCTGGTTGAGCACGGTGACCTGATGCCGGGTCAGCAGTTCGAGCAGCGCCTCGGGATGGCGCCGCGCGGCGGTCGGGACAATCGCGAGGCAGCCGCCGTGCAGCAGCGCGCCCCAGATCTCCCAGACGGAGAAGTCGAAACTGGCCGAGTGGAAAAGCGTCCACACGTCGTTCTCATCGAATCCGAACCAGTGCCGGGTCGCGCTGAACAGCCGCGTCACCTGCCGGTGTTCCACCACCACGCCCTTCGGCGCGCCGGTGGTGCCCGAGGTGTAGATGACGTATGCGACGTCCCGCGGGCCCGCCACGGACTGTCCCTGCCCGTTCCCGGGCGCCGCATCCTGCCAGGCGTCGAGGGGGATGACGGTGAAGCCGAGCCGCTTCGGCAGCTCCTCCTCACGCGGACCGGCCAGTACGATCGGGGGGCGGGCGTCTTCCAGCAGATAGGTCAGCCGGGCCTGCGGATACGCCGGGTCCATAACGACGTATCCGTTGCCCGCGCGGGCGATCGCCGCCATGCCGACGATCAGGTCAGGGCCGGGGCTGGCGATCAGCCCGGTCAGCGGACCGGCGGCTGGGCCGACGGCGCGCAGGTGCGTCGCCAGCCGGCCGGCCCGGTTCCACAGCTCCGCGTAGCTGAGCGGGCCTGCCGGTCCGAGGACCGCGGTCCGGTCGGGGAACCGGCGGCAGACCTCGCCCAGCAGCTCGTCCAGCCGTGTCTCGGTCGGCATCGGTCGGCGGGCTCGGGTCCGCGGGCCTCAGCCCTGGGCCCGGGTCGCGTACAGCCCCCAGTGGTGCGGGGTGAGCGTGATGTCGCGCATGGAGTCGGGCGCAAACATCCGCGCCCAGGTGCCGCCGCCCCTCTCGGCCGGGATGCGCTGCTCGAAGTAGAGGTTGCGCACGGCCTCGTTGCGCACGTGCAGCTCGAGCAGCCGCTGGTAGGTGGTGAGATCCTTCATGTGGATCATCCAGTGCAGCCGGTCGGCCGTACCGAAGGCCTCTTCGTACACGAAGACAGTGCAGTCTCCGGGCAGGTTGTCGTTGATCGAGTCCGCGACGTCGCGGCCGAACTTGCGTGCCTCGGAGCGGAAGTTGTAGTCGATCTGCGCGCTGCGGTGCATCAGGATGCCCGCGTTACCGGAGTGCAGGTGCAGCTCGCGTGCCTGCTTGGTCTGCTGCCAGGCCGGCGGCACGTTGTCCACCGAGTGGTCGGTGTACACGGTGGACTGCTTCTCCAGCCTGCCGTCAGCCACGGTGCCGTACATGCCCCAGAACTGGGGCAGCATCACGGTCTCCTGCATACTGCCGTCCACGAACAGCCGGTCCCAGGCGCCGCCGCCCTTGTCCTCCTCCACCCGGTCCTTGGTGATGGAATCGCGGTAGGCCTGGTCCTGATCGCCCATCAGAACCATCGGGTAATAGCTGGCGAGGGACTTCAGATGGATCAGGAAGTGGATCCTGTCCTTCGTGCCAAAGGTCTCTTCGTACACGAAGACAGTGAGCCTTTCC
>NZ_CDWWXB010000275.1:0-3614 GCF_977971855.1 Frankia sp. CoWAU3
TCGTCCATGGAAAGGTTGACGGCGGGGAATCACCGGCTAACGGCGGGGAATCCAGGTGTCCTTGGATCCCCCGCCCTGCGAGGAGTTGACGATCAGACTGCCGGGAGGCGCCACCCGGCTGAGCGCTGCGGGCACCACCCGCGGCTCCCGCCCGGCGTAGACAAAGACCCGCAGATCCACCGCGCAGGGTTCGAGATGGCTGTCATGCCAGGTCGGATGGGTCGACAGCGACACCAGTTCCTGGCCGATCCACTGCCGGGGATTGGCCAGGATCCGCTCGCGGGCCTCGGTAAGCCGGTAGGGCTCGGCATGCGGCCCGATGACCACGCCGGACCCGCCATACCCGTCGACCGGTTTCACCACCAGTTGATCGAGGTTGTCCAGCACGTTTTCACACTGCTCCGGGTCGCCGCAGACATAGGTCGGCACGTCGTCGAGCACCGGCTGCTCGCCCAGGTAGTAGGTGACCATCCGCGGGACGTAGGCGTAGACGACCTTGTCGTCACCCACCCCGTTACCCAGAGCGTTCGCTATGCCGACCCGGCGGGCCCGGATCGCGCGCAGCAGCGGGAGCCCCAGCGGGGTGCCGTCGGCTCCGAGGGCGCCGAACAGGTCGTCCTCGTCCATCCGGCGGTAGAGGACGTCGACGCGGCACCGCCGGGAGCCGTCGATCCGGTGGACGACGTCGTTGTCGTCGACCAGCAGATCCGCCGGTTCCACCAGCGCAACGCCCATCTTCTCGGCGAGCAGGGAATGCTCGAAGTACGCCGCGTCGGTCTTCCCGCCAGTCAGCACGGCCACCGCCGGCTCCCCCGCGGCCGCGGCCGGGGCCGCCGCGGCCAGCGCCTCGTGCAGCAGGGCGGGTATGCCGTCCAGCCGCAGGATGCCGGCCGGCGGACCGAGCTCCGGCAGCACCGACTCGGCGAGCCGCCGGCCTTCCATGGCGTAGGCGATACCGGACGGGACGCGCAGGTTGTCCTCCAGCACCAGCCAGCCGCCGTCGCCGCCGCGGACCAGGTCGATGCCGGCGACGGTCACCCGGATGGCGTCCGGGCCGACGGCGCGACCGCCGTGGCGCAGGCTCGGCGCGTCGTTGACCACCCAGGCCGGCACGATCCCGTCGGCGACGGCCGCCCGCTCGCCGTAGATGTCGTGCAGGAACGCCTCCAGGGCCCGGACCCGCTGGCTCAGTCCGGTCATCAGGGTCGTCCAGTCGTCGGCGGCGATGATCCGCGGGACCAGATCGAACGGAAAGGGACGACTGGCGGAGTCCCCCGAGGCCCGGAAGACGATCCCCCGGTCGTTCTGCTCGGCCTCGCGCGTCCCGACCCGTTCGTCGAGGATGCCCGGGCCGAGCCGTTCCAAGGTGCGCATGACGGCCCGGTACTGGGGACGGACCGCGCCGCGGGCGTCGACGATCTCGTCGTACCCGGTCGGCTGGTAGCGTTCGAGCAGCCGCGGCGCGATCTGGTCGGAGGCGGACACAGCGGGCGCGCTCCCCAGCGCGGCCGCCGCCCCCGCGGGCGGGACGTCGCGGGTCTCGGCCAGCACCAGATCCGCGACGTCGGTGAGCAGACCCCGACGGGCGAAGGCCCGGCGCTGGCGGTGCGCCGAGCTGCCCCGGCCGACGGCCTGTTCGGCCAGGTTGTCGATGAGCTCCCAGTCGTCGAACCGTTCGAGCTGCGGGCGGACCTCGGTGAGCAGCCGGCGCAGCATGGCCTGGGCCGGTATCGGGCCGGCACCGAGGATGTCGACGAGGTCGCCCTCCAGGCCGGACCGGGCCGCCCGCCAGGTCGCCGCGCGCAGCAGCTCCGCGCGTGGCGGCGGGGCCTGGCCGCCGGCCTCGATCTCCTCGATGGCCTGGCACACCAGCGCCCGGAACAGCCCGGCGATAAGGATGACGTTGTCGACGTCCGGGCAGGCATCGCAGATGCGCAGCTCGACGGTGGGCAGGTGGGCCGACGGGCGGACGTCGAAGTAGACCATCCCCGGGTCGCTGATCACCCCGGACTTGATCAGGTCTGCCACGAGCTGGTCGTACTCCGCTGCGGTCCGGAAGGACCCGGCGACCCCCGCGGTCGGCCAGCGTTGCCACACCAGCGTGCGCATGCTCGCGTAGCCGCTGTCGGCGCCCATCCAGAACGGCGAGCTGGCCGAGAGCGCCAGCAGCATCGGCAGCCACGGCGCGGTCCAGGCGACGACGGCCATCGCGAGGTCGCGGTCGGCCACGTCGACGTGCACCTGGGCGCCGCAGATGAGCTGCTCGCGCGCGACGATCTGGTAGTCCTCGGTCATCTGCTCGTAACGGTCGTCCCGGGAGACGTCGAGCAGATCCATGTCCACGATCGGCACGGTGCCCGCAGCGGCCGGCCCGAGCCCGAGCTCGCCGGTCACCTCCGCGAGTCGCCGCCGCAGATCGAGCAGGTTCGTCCGCAGCTCCAGCAGATCCGCCGTCGGCTGACTGTTCGTCTCGACAACCGATTTCAATAGCTCTGGAGAGAACGAGTCCCCGTCGAGTCGACGGAGGACCTCCTCGGCCCTGGGAACGAGCTGACGGGTGGTGAGATCGAGGATGTGAAATTCCTCCTCGACGCCGACGGCCACGATTCGTGCGTCGCTCATGGCGGGCTACGCTACGGCCGGCCGGTTACGCATGCGTGTCACAGATATGACCCGCCTCGGGAAGAATCCCGCACTACTCGCCACGGACCTGCACCCCCGCCCTTGTCGTCGTCGGGTACCGGCCGCCACCCGGCACCTCACCCGACGCCTAGCCCGGCCCACCCACGCGGCCACTCTCGTCCGACCCGTCCGACCCGTCCGACCCGTCCGACCCGTCCGACCGGCCTGTCGGCCCTGCTGGTGGGGCCGACAGGCCCACCAGGGTCTCTACTATCCCGCCGGGCCTCGATAAAACGTGACGAAGCGTGCAGGGTTCGGCGTGTCCGATGCGGCGCGCGGTCGCCCGACCGGCTCACCGGCGGGAGGATCGACGGGTGCCGCGGGACGGACGGGTGCCGCGGGACGACGATCGGGCTGCTGCCGGGCCTGTCCCGAGACGAGGGAAACGACCATCTCACCGTCAGCCTCCGGACCGGGATGGGCGAGCTGCGCAACAGCCTGCTCGTCCGCGGCAGCGATGCGTTGGTCGCCGTCGGCGGAAGCTGGGGAACGCGCAGTGAGATCTCCTTCGCGCTCCGGACCGGGAAGACGGTGATCGGTCTCGACACCTGGACCGTGGACACCCGGGATTCATCGCTGCCGAGCGTCATCCCGGTCCAGGATGTGGACGATGTGGTGCCGCTCCTTCGAGCACACCTCAATGATGCCGGCCCTCGATGACGTCTACCGCTTTTTGTCCGACACGGTTATGACCCCCATCATAGGCGTTCCGAAGTTGCCGTTGGCGTCCTGGATGCCGCCCTCCGGCCCAGGTGCGACCGGCTGGTTGAAGTCATCCAGGTTCGAGTGGAAACGACAGCGGTGGAGGAAGGCTCCCGGCTTGCGGAAAGTCAGGGTGAAACTTTCTCCCGGCTCAAGAACCTTGTCGCTGCCCCGGTGGTCCGATGCCCGAGAGAAAGAGGCCGACATTCCGGAGTGCTGTGAAAGTTGGC
>NZ_CDWWXB010000276.1:0-3602 GCF_977971855.1 Frankia sp. CoWAU3
CATTTCGTCGGTCCCCGCCGTTTGTCGGTCCCCGCCGGCTCGTGCCGGGCCGCCGCCGGCACCCGGTCAGGGAGGCCGGTCACACCCCGAACGCCCGTGCCAGCCGCGTCAACCCCTCCGTGATCTCCGCCGGTGGGTGCGTGGTGAAGGACAGGCGCAGCGTCGCGGGGTCCGGCGGTCCCGCGAAAAAAGGCCCCGCGAAAAAAGGAGTACCGGGAACGTAGGCCGCGTCGTGCTCCACCACGCCGGGCAGCAGGGCGGTGGCGTCGTGACCATCGGGGAGGCGGGCCCAGACGAACATGCCGCCCTCGGGCCGGTTCCGCTGCTCCCGGGCGGCAGCGCCCAGGCGAGTCCGTCGAGGAGCGCGTCGTGGCGTTCGCGGTAGGCGGCGCACATCCGCGTGATGTGCAGGTCGGGGTCGGCGTCGGCCAGATACCGGGCGCCGCAGCGGCGAGTGGAGCGGCGTTGGTCATGGCGGCTGCTCGAACTCCTTCTCCGGGTTCTCCCCGTTCACCGCGATCGTAGACGTGGTGACCTCGGGGTGTTCATGGCTCACGCGGCTGCCCGCGACTCCGCCCGCGACTCTGAGCAGGCCGAGGAGGCTGCTCGTGAACAGGCAGCGATCGGCCGACGACGTGCGTAAGACGTCCGCACGGAGAAAGCCAGGCTGCGGACCTGGACGGAATGGCGACGGGGAATGCTCCTGTCGCAGCGGTTCATGCGGAACTTATGGAACAGAAATAGAGCTCCCAGATCGCAGAGAATGCCCGCCGGCTGGACCATGACCTCGACGGTCGCGATCGGGCGGGAGATGATCAGGGGAGCGTTTCGGACATCAAACTGATACAGTCCGGCGGAGCCGGGCGTCGTCGACGCTGAGTGTCGCGCTGGTCGCCGGGAGCCGGTCACCCGGCACCGGCCAGGGTTCCTTCCCGGGAGATTTCACATGCGCAGCGCCAAGGATTTCTTCGCTCCCCTCGCGGTGGGGGCGCCACCCCCGCCTCGCGAGATCCCGTGGCGACCGTCCCGGATGATTCACTTCTTCGACCCGAGCAACGAGAAGATGGCGGCGAAGCTGCCGCATATCATCCCCCGGGTCGACGTGCTGCTCGGGAACCTCGAGGACGGCGTCCGAGCGGACAACAAGATCGTTGCCAGGGACAACCTGATAAAGATCGTCGACGGCGCGGACGTCGGTGAGACGCAGTTCTGGATCCGCCTGAACAGCCTCGACTCACCCTGGGGGCTCGACGACCTGCTCACGCTCGTGCCCGCCATCGGCGAGAATCTCGACGTGGTGATGGTGCCCAAGGTCCAGGGGGCGGAGGACATCCACTATGTGGACCGCCTCCTCGCCCAGTTGGAGGCGAAGGCCGGCCTGTCCCGGCCGGTGCTTGTCCACGCGATTCTGGAGACCGCGCGAGGGGTCGCGAACGTCGAGGAGATCTGCGCGGCAAGTCCCCGCATGCAGGGTCTGTCCCTTGGCCCGGCGGACCTGGCGGCGGATCGGCGGATGAAGACAACCCGTGTCGGCGGTGGGCACCCCGGCTACCTGGTACGCCAGGATCCGCGGCCGGACGACCCGGCTGCCGTCCGAGCCACGTTCCAGCAGGATCCCTGGCACTACACGCTCGCCCGGATGGTAGACGCCTGCGCGGCGAACGGGATCATGCCATACTACGGGCCGTTCGGTGACATCGCCGACGTCCTCGCCTGCGAGGACCAGTTCCGCAACGCGTTCCTGCTCGGGTGTGTCGGGGCGTGGTCACTGCATCCCGTCCAGATCGACATCGCGAAGAAGGTCTTCAGCCCCGAGCCCGCGGACGTCGAGTGGGCAAAGCGCGTCGTCGCGGCCATGGGCGACGGAACGGGTGCCGTGATGGTGGACGGCACGATGCAGGACGACGCCTCGGTGAAGCAGTGCCGGGTCATCCTCACGCTCGCCACTCGCCTCGCCGCCCGGGACGCACAGCTCGCGGCGGCCTACGGACTACCCGCGCCGGAGGCACGATGACCGGCACCGCGGCCCCGGGTTCCCCGGCGGGTTCCCCGTCCGCGGGCCGCCCGCCCGCCGCGTACCGTCCGCGGCGTTCCATCCTCTATATGCCCGGGGCCAACGAGCGTGCCATGGAGAAGGCCAGGAATCTGCCGGCCGACGCGCTCATCCTGGACCTCGAGGACGCGGTGGCGCCCGTCGCCAAGGAGCGCGCCCGGGAGCAGGTCTGCGCGGCGGTGGCCGACGCCGCCTACGGCCACCGGGAGATCACGGTTCGCGTCAACGCCCGCGGCAGCTCCTGGCATGCCGACGACCTGCGGGCCGCGGGACGGGTGGGCCCGGACGCCGTCGTGGTGCCGAAGGTCGAGTCGCCGTCGGACGTCCACGCGATCGAAAAAGGGCTCGAGGCGGCCGGCGCGCCGGACCGCACCATGATATGGGCGATGGTGGAGACACCTGGTGCCATCCTGCGCGTCCAGGAGATCGCCCAGGCGTCGCCCCGGCTCACCGTTCTCGTGATGGGCACCAACGACCTGGCCAACGAACTGCGTGCCGAATTCGTGCCCGGCCGCGCCCCGCTGCTGACCGGCCTGGGGCTGTGTCTGCTGGCCGCGCGCGCGAGTGGAACCGTGATCCTCGACGGTGTCTACAACGACATCCGCGACGCCGACGGCTTCGCGGCGGAATGCCGCCAGGGCCGCGAGATGGGCTTCGACGGTAAGACGCTTATCCACCCCAACCAGATCGAGACGTGTAACCGCACGTTCTCACCCACCGAGGCCCAGGTCGCGCAGGCCGCGGAGATCGTGCGGGTCTGGGAGGAGGCGCTACGCGAGGGCCGCGGAGTGGCGACCGTCGACGGCCGGCTGATCGAGAACCTGCACGTCGACAACGCGCGCCGGATTCTCGCCGTCAGCGCGGCCATCGCGGGTCTGGCCGACGGCCAGGCGGCCTCCTGACGGTGACCGTTCTGGCCGTGACCGTTCTGGCCGCTTCGACGGCTGTAGGGATGCGACAGCCTCTCCACCGCGGTGGAAGCCACCGCCGTTCCCTGCCAGCGTGATCCGGGCTCTCGGACGCTCGGACTCGCGGGCGATGTCTCCTGTCGGTCAGTGCAGGGGCCGGTGCGCGGTCTCGGGGAGCCGGCTGAAGACGACGGTGCTGACCAGGGCGACGGCGGTGACGTACCAGCCGAAGGAGGCAGCGTGGCCGATGTCCACGAGGTAGGTGGCGACGTAGGGGCCGGTGCCGCCGAAGAGGGCGACGGAGAGCGCATAGGGGAACCCGATACCGGAGCTGCGCAGGCGCGCCGGGAACAGCTCGGCGACCACCGCGCTCGAGATGCACGACCAGCAGGCGAGGAACACCAGCCCCATGATCTGAACCAGGAGCAGCCTGGTGGTCGAGCCGTCCAGTAGGGCCAGCATCGGAACCGTGCCGACCACGAAGAAGGTGCCGAAGATGAGCAGCATCGGCCGCCTGCCGACGCGGTCCGAGATCGCTCCGAAGACCGGCTGCAGGGCGAGGAAGATGGTCAGCGCGACGACACCGGAGAGTCAGGGCCGCGCAGAGATCACGCTACGTTGTGATTGGTGACGTTTTGTAG
>NZ_CDWWXB010000277.1:0-1693 GCF_977971855.1 Frankia sp. CoWAU3
CCCGGAGCGGCCACGCAAGACACGCTCTTAACCGGCCGGGGCGGGGCAACAGCATCGACCCGGATCTGCTGCGCGAACTCGCCGAGGCCCTCGACGTGGCGGGGCGCGACCCCGACTGCCGGCTGGTCGTGCTTGCCGCGGCCCCCGGCCCGGGCTTCTGCGCTGGCATGGACCTGGACGCCGCGGCGCGGGACCAGCCCGCTGGCTCGGACGCCGAGGCGTTCTTCGCGCTGCTGCGCCGGATGCGGAACCTGCCCAAGGTGATCGTCGCGACTGTGGACGGGCAGGTCACGGGCGGTGGCACCGGCCTGGTCGCGGCGAGCGACCTGGTCTGGGCAACGTCCCGCAGCACGTTCGTGCTGCCGGAGATGTTGTGGGGCCTGCTGCCCTGCTGCGTCCTGCCGTTCCTCGTGCAGCGCTGCGGGCTCCAGTTCGCCCGGGCCATGACCCTCAGCACCATGCCGGTCGAGGCCGTCGAGGCCGTCGAGGCCGTCGAGGCCGTCGAGGCCGAGCGGCACGGCCTGGTCGACCGGGTGGCCGAGGATTTCAGGCCGGGCCTGCGGGCCCTGAGCTACCGGCTTTCCAAGGTTGCCCCGGAGACTGTGCGGGCCGGCAAGGAATATCTGCGCACGCTGTGGCCGATCGACGCGGAGACGGAGCGGATCGCGGTGTCGGAGTTCGATTCCCTGATGAGGTCCACCCCGGTCGCCGAGCGGCTCAGCGGCGGCCTGCCCGTGACCGGGGTGGCGCGGTGAGCGGCGGGGGAACGGTCCACCTGTTCCCTGGGCAGGGCTCGCAGGCGCGCGGCATGGGCCGCGAGCTGTTCGACCGCTACCCGGCCCACGTCGCGCGGGCGGAGGCGGTCCTCGGCTACTCGGTCCGCCGCGTCTGCCTCGAGGCGACCGGCTCCGGCGAGCCGAACCTCCGTCAGACGCAGTACGTGCAGCCGCTGCTCTACGTGGTCAACGCGCTGTCCGACCTCGACCGGCGGCGCGAAGGCCTGCCCGGTCCGGACTACCTGGCAGGTCACAGCCTCGGCGAGTACAACGCACTGCTCGCCGCCGAGTGCTTCGACTTCGAGACGGGCCTGCGGCTGGTCCGGGAGCGTGGGCGGCTGATGGGCCTGGCCGACGGGAGCGGCTGATGGGCCTGGCCGACGGGGGCGGGATGCTCGCCGTGGTCGGCGCCGCGGTCGCGGACGTGACGGGATTGCTCGAGCGCGTGGGGCTCGCCGACGTGGACGTGGCGAACTGGAATTCCGCCGAACAACTTGTGCTCTCGGGAACTAAGGAAGCCCTCACCGCCGCCACCGCCGCGCTCACTGGCGCCGGGCTCGGCCGCTGCGTGCCGCTGCAGGTCAGCGCGGCCTTCCACTCGCGACACATGTCTGCGGCGGCGGAAGAGTTCCGTGCGGTGCTGGAGTCCGTCACGTTCGCGGATCCGCGTATCCCGGTGGTTGCGAACGTCACCGCGCGGCTCTACGAGCCGGGCACGGTGGCCCGGCTGCTCGCGGAGCAGATCCGCAAGCCGGTGCGCTGGTGGGAAAGCATGTCGCTGCTCATCGAGCGCGGCGTGCGGACCGGGGTCGAGGTGGGGCCGGGGACGGTCCTCGGAAAATTCTGGAGTGCGGCGCTCGCGAAGCCGGCGACGCCGCTGGGGACTGGCGTGCCGTCAACTCAGGCCCCGCGGCGGC
>NZ_CDWWXB010000277.1:1948-3830 GCF_977971855.1 Frankia sp. CoWAU3
CCCCGCCGCGCTCGGCTCGGCCGAATTCCGCCGCGACTACCGGCTGCGCTACGCCTACCTCGCCGGCGCCATGTACCGCGGGATCGCATCCGAGAGCCTTGTGACCCGGCTCGCATCCGCGGGGCTGATGGGCTTCCTCGGCACCGGCGGCACCGGAGCCGACGAGGCCGCGAAGTCCGTCGCCCGGATCCGCGGGGAACTCGGGCCGAACACCCCCTTCGGCGTGAACCTCATCTCGACGCCCTACGCCCCCGCGCTGGAGGACGAACTGGTGCGTGTACTGCTCGACGTGCGCGTCCACCACATCGAGGCGGCGGGCTTTACCGGCATCAGCCCGGCGATCGTCGCCTTCCGGTTCCGCGGCGCGCGGCGCACCGCCGACGGCACCCCGACGGCCGTGCGCCACGTGCTGGCGAAGGTCTCCCGGCCCGAGGTCGCGGCCGCGTTCATGGCCCCGCCGTCCGCGGAGATGCTCAACCACCTCGTCGCGAGCGGGCGGCTCACCCGCGAGGAGGCCGAGATCGCGGCACAGCTGCCGGTCTCTTGCGACATCTGCGTGGAGGCCGACTCGGGCGGCCACACCGACGCGGGGAATCCGTACGCCCTCGTCCCGGCCATGATGTCGCTGCGGGACGAGGTGCAGGCCGAGCGCGGCTACGCCAAACGAATCCGCGTCGGGGCGGCGGGCGGGATCGGCACCCCCGAGTCCATCGCGGCCTCGTTCACGCTCGGCGCGGACTTCGTGCTCACCGGCTCCGTGAACCAGCGCACCGTCGAGGCCGGTACCTCGGATCTGGCCAAGGACATGCTCGCCGACGCCGACGTCCAGGACACCGCGTACGCGCCGGCAGGCGACATGTTCGAGATGGGCGCGCGAGTCCAGGTGCTGCGCAAGGGCACGCTTTTCGCGGCGCGCGCCAACAAGCTCTATCAGCTGTGGCGCCAGTACAACAGCCTCGCGGACATCGACGAGGACACCCGCCGCTCGCTCGAACAACGCTGCTTCCGGTGCAGTCTCGACGAGGTGTGGGCGCAGGCCCGCCCACACCTGGCCGCGAAGGGCGGCGGCGCGCTGGAGCGTGTCGAGGCCAACCCCAAGGTCCGGATGGCGCATGTCTTCAAGTGGTACTTCGCGCAAACCACACGTGCCGCGCTGGAAGGCGTGGCGGAGGAGAAGGTCAACTTCCAGATCCACTGCGGCCCGGCGCTCGGCGCGTTCAACCGCTTCGCCGCCGGCACGGACCTGGCCGACTGGCGCGCGCGCCACGTGGACGCCGTGGCGGAACGGCTGATGACCACCGCCGCCGACCGTCTCGCCGAGGCGGGAGCACGCTGGTCGGCCGACTGAGCCGAATTTAGCACAAGGTGCAGCAGATCTTTTCAAAATTGTGCATACACCTCAAATCAGGACCGAACATACTGGCGGCCGAGACCGGGGAGGTGGCTTTTCGGTGGCGGGCGATTTCTCTTTGGATGACGTCACACGTCAGGTGCTCGAGGCGCTGGCCGAACTGCTTCCCCGCGATGCCTCGGCGGTGACGGCCGATCAGCCGCTGCGCGGACTCGGACTCGATTCGCTCGCGGTCACCCGCCTGTGGTTCGGCCTGCAGTCCCGGCTGGGGGTCGACGTCCCGGTCGAGCGGCTCCGGCAGTGCGCGACTGCCGCCGAGATCGCCGAGCTTGTCGGGCCGACGGCTCCGACATCCCGCCTGTCGGCGGCGGAGCCCGCCGCAGCGAGCGACGCCGGTTCCGCCGAGACCCTCCCGCTGACCGACCTTCAGCAGGCGTACTTCTTCGGCAAGCAGCCCGAGTCCGGTGACGACACCGTGGGCTGCCCAGGGCTGCGCGAAGGTCGCGTGGTGTGACGGCCTGTTGCGTTAAG
>NZ_CDWWXB010000278.1:0-3551 GCF_977971855.1 Frankia sp. CoWAU3
CCTCGGCTACCTGAACGCCACAGCGCGTCGGCGGGCGGAGTCCCGTCCCCCCGCGACGCGCTGTGGAGCGTTCAGGTAGCCGAGGAGCACCAGCCCGGCCGCCGTGTCGGCGAGCAGGCGAACCGGCAGTGGTCCGTCCGCGGCGAATCCCAAGGCGACGAGGACCGCCGTCAGGACGCCAACCAGCCCGGTCACCCGGGTGTGTGACCACCCGGCGGTGGTGAGTCGCTGGTAGGCATGGGTGCGGTGGGGCAGGTACCACTGTTCCTTCGCCCGCACCCGGCGTAGCAGAGTCCAGGCGGTGTCGGCCAGGTACAGCGCCGTCGGTGCCAAGGCGGTCTCCGCCGGTATTCCCGCCAGGACCGCCCGCACCGCCAGGAGCGCGATCGCGGCTCCCAGCGAATAGCTGCCCACGTCCCCGAGGAAGATGCGGGCCCGCGGGAAGTTGAACGGGCCGAAACCGAGCGCCGCGGCCGCCGTGAGAGCACCGCCGGTCGTGATCGCGTCCACGTGGTGGACGGCTCCGAGCACCGTGAACGCCGCCCCGGCCAGGACCGCCGCCGTCACCGAGATGCCGTTGATGCCGTCCATGAAGTTGAAGACGTTGACGAAAGCGGTGATCCAGACCGGTGCGATGATCGTGACGAGCAGGACGGTTGTGCCGCTCGGAACCGGGTCGTCGAGCACCGCCCCGCGCACCGCCGTCACCGCGACGACGGCCGCGGTGACGTGCAGGGCCAGCCGGCGCAGCGGAGCGATGCCGCTGAGGTCCTCGACGAGTCCGATCAGGCCGAACGGGGCGATGCCGATGGTCAACGACAGCAGGTCGCGGGCGTCGCCGGGCCCAGGGATGCACACCGCCAGGCCGATGCCCGCGAACAGCCCGAGGACGACTGCGATACCGCCGCCACGCGGGGTCGGGACCTGGTGCGAGGACCGCGTGGTGACCTCGTCGATCGCCGCCATCCGACGCATGCCGACGATGACGATCGGGGTCGCCGCGAGGGTGACGATGCACGCGGCGGCCGACGCTTCGAGCATGCCGTTCCTCCGGGTCTGACACTTCGAATGGGCGAGGCCGATGTTCATCGCTGAATGTAATGCATCAACTACACTGCGCAGCATGATGCGAGCGTGGGCGCCCCCGACGCCCTCACTTCCCCCGGTCGTACCGAAGACTCGGGCCGACACGCCGGTACGGGTCCGCGCGTGGGTGCGGGTCCACCTGCCGGCGCCGACCGTCGGCCGGCGCGGCGGCGCCCTGGTGGCGTGGTGAAGCAGGTGGCGTGGTGAAGCAGGTGGTGCAGGCGGCGTCCGGCGGGGCGGTGCGCGTCGTCGACGTTCCCGTGCCGGTCATCGGTCCGACCGAGGTGCTGGTGGCGACCGTTGCGACGATCGTGTCCGCCGGCACGGAACGTGCCGTTACCACGCTCGCCCGCTCCGGGCTGCTGACCAAGGCGCGGGCCCGCCCGGACCTTGTCCGCAAGGTCGCGGAGAAGGCGAGGACCGACGGTCTCATCCCGGCAGCGCGTTCGGTCCGGGACCGGCTCGGGGCCGACGTTCCCCTCGGCTACAGCGGATGTGGTCGCGTCGTCGAGGTGGGCTCCGCGGTTGACCGCATCCGCCCCGGTGACCTCGTCGCCACGGGTGGGGCCGGGCGCGCCAACCACGCCGAGTTCCAGGCCGTTCCCGGGCTGCTCTGCGCCCGGGTTCCGGGCGGTGTCGCCCCGGGGGCGGCGGCGTTCGCCACGATCGGCTCTATCGCCCTGCACGGGCTGCGCCTGGCGGAGGTGGGCCCCGGGGCGAAGGTGGTGGTCGTCGGGCTGGGGCTGGTCGGTCAGCTCGCCGCCCGGCTCGCGCTCGCCAGCGGATGTGACGTCGCCGGCATCGACCTTGCCGATCTGCCGCTGGTCACCGCCGAGGCGAGCGGTGTCCGTGCGCTGCGGGAGTCCGGCGAGGCCACCACCGCCGCGGTCCGCGCATGGAGCCGGGGCCGTGGTGCCGACGCGGTCCTCATCTGCGCCGCTGGTCGCTCGGCGGAACCGGTCATGCGGGCCACCGCGCTGGCCCGGGACCGGGCGCAGTTGGTCGTGGTGGGTGACGTCGGACTGGGCCTGCTGCGCGCGCCGTTCTACGACAAGGAGCTGACGCTGCGCTTCGCCCGCTCCTACGGACCGGGCCGGTACGAGCGTGGATACGAGGAGTGGGGGGTTGACTACCCTGTCGGGCAGGTCCGCTGGACCGAGGGACGCAACCAGGAGGCCGTGCTAGACCTGCTCGTAGCCGACCGGCTGCGAGTTGATGATCTTGTTACCCACGTCTTTCCGATCGACGCGGCGCCGCGGGCCTACGAGATCGTCGCCACCCGCAGCGAGCCGTACCTGGGGATCCGTTTCGACTACCCGGCGTCGGCCGCCTCCGAACGGGCCGCCTCCGAGCGGGCCGGGTCCGCGGTGGCCGGGGCTGCACTGGCGCACAGCGCGGGCCCGACCCGGGAGCGGTCGGTCAGCCCGCGGCCGCGGGTGCCCCGCCAGCGATCCGCCCCAGCGGGACGTCGGGGCAGCCGGGTCGGCTGGATCGGGGCCGGGACGTTCTCCGGATCGGTTCTGCTGCCCGCCTTCCGGGCGGCCGGGTTTGACCAGTTGGTCACGGTGGCCTCCGCCGGTGGCCGGTCGGCCAGGGCCTTCGCGGACCGGCACGGGTTCGCCGGGGCGGTGGCCGGCGCCGAGGCCGTGCTGGACGACGACGACGTCGACGTGGTCGTCATCGCGACGCCGCATGCGACGCATGCCGACCTCGCAGCCCGGGCCCTGGAACGCGGTCGGCACGTATGGTGCGAGAAGCCGCTCGCGCTGAGCCTCGACGAGCTCAACCGGGTGGAGAAGGCGGCGGCGACCGGCGGCGGGGTGCTTGTCGTCGGATACAACCGGCGTTTTTCCCCGGCGGTCACCGCAGCTCGCGCGGCGCTGGCCGACCGGGATGGTCCTCTCACGTTGAGCTATCGGATCGCTGCCGGGCCGGTGCCGGCCGACCACTGGTACAACGACCGGGTCCAGGGTGGCCGGCTGCTCGGTGAGGTCTGCCATTTCGTCGACACCTGTGCCGCGCTCGCCGGCAGCGACGTGGACACGGTGACGGCGCTCGCCGGGCGGGAGGCCGAGCTGTTGCTTGCTCCCGATGTGGCGGTCACGCTCCGGCATGCCGACGGTTCCCTGTCTGCCATCTCCTACAGTTCCGCCCGTCCCCGCGGAGTGCGTAAGGAGCACCTCGAGGCGCTGGCGGGCAGCCGGCACGTCCGCATCGACGACTACCGCGAACTGGTGATCGATGGACGTTCCACCTGGAAGGGAGCGCAGGACAAGGGGCATCACGCCGCCGCGGCGGCCTTCCTGCGGATGTGCCGCGGCAGCGACGCCGGTGTCACCGCGGAGCTGTTCGCCTCGAGCCGGGCGACCCTCGCGGCCGCTGACGCGCTCGGTGCCGAGGTAGCGCGAAGCCCGGCCCGGATGGGTTCCTGAATAGCTGGGAACCGGCCGAAGATTTTTTCGACG
>NZ_CDWWXB010000279.1:0-3549 GCF_977971855.1 Frankia sp. CoWAU3
ACCAACTACCGTCCGTGATTCTCACGCAGAGCTATCGATCGTTGCGCGGAAAGGCTCACTGGGCCCATTCGGGGTCGCTGTCCGGGCTGGCGGCGGCAATACCGTCGGCCGCTGCTCCTGCTGCGCGGTGGAAGCCGCTGAGATCGCCGGTGATGGCGAGGTATCTGGCTTCGAGGGCGGCGAGGGCGGCCTTGATACGGCAGGGTGGGAGCTTACGGGTGCCGTACTGGGCGAGCTGGACCATCTCCAAAGCGTCGTCGGCACGGCCAAGGTGGCCCGAGACGCGGGCCAGGCAGTTGAGCAAGTGAGCGGCCAGACCGGTGTCACCTGCCTCGGGAGCGGCGCGCAGGCCGAGCAGGAGATAGCGCTGTCCTTCCGGAGAGCGGCCAGCGTCGTGGGTCATCCAGCCGGCGACGCTTGCGAGATCGCCGACGGCGGCGAACAGTTCGCGGCCGACGGCTTCGGTCATCCGGCCGTGGTAGAGCAACTCGGTGGTTGCCTTGAGCTGGGCGACGACGGCGTCGCGTGAAAGGCCGCCGCCGTGCTGGTTGTCCCAGGTTCGGAACGCGGCGCTGGTCGCGCTGATCTTCTCGACGTCGGCCAACCCAATGCGTCCGGGACGATCAGGCTGCGGAAGCTCGCCGGGATCCTGATCAAGCCAGGGGCAGACGGCGTTCAAGAGGTCAGGGCCGGTAAGCAGATCGGTTCCATCCGGGTGGGGACTGGTGAGGTCGCTGCGGGTCGTATCAAGGACCGATTTGACGACTGCGTCCGGGTGCCAGGGCAACTGGACACCGCGCTGCCCTGGCGAGGCGGAGTCCATACCGATACTGGCGCGGTCGAGGGGTTTGGAAAGGCCGCAAAGCCTGGTGCGGGCTTCAGCGAGGAGCTCGGGCATGACACCGCGGGGCTGCTCGCCGGAGACCCACCGGCTGATCCGGGAGCTGTCGGGCGCGGCGTTCACCGGAGGGCGGCGATGTCGGGCGAGGCGGCATACCTCGTCGGCAACCTGCTGGTAGCTGCGGCCCGACTTGCCGATCCAGTGCGCGAGAGCGTGATTGCGTTGCCGGTGAGTGCCCTTCACCTGCGCCTCCGACGGGGTCGATTGCCTGGTGGGAGCAGGAGACGTCTGTGGCGTGGGCGGGGTCATTCCGCTGCCCGACGGCTGTCTGGCCGGGGCGCGGCGGACGTGTGACGAGCACGGTGTGCTGCTGATCGTCGACGAGGTGATGACCGGTCTCGGTCGGACCGGCCGGATGTTCGGTTTCCAGCACGATGACGGGGTCGTCCCGGACCTTGTGACGACTGGGAAGCACCTGACCGGCGGGCACTTCCCGCTTGCTGCGGTCACGACTACGCAGGCGGTCTACGAGGCGTTCGCCGGCGACCCACTGCTGGGCGGGCTACGGCACGGGCACACCACCTCGGGCCACGCCACCGGATGTGCTGCGGCGCTGGCATGCCTGGATGTGATCGACCGTGACGGCCTCGTCGGGCGCGCCCGCCAGCGCGGGACCGTTCTTCTCGGTGAGTTGGAGCGGTTGCGGCGGCATCCCGCCGTCCGGGATGTCCGAGGCCGGGGGCTGCTGGCCGGGGTGGAGCTGGCCAGCGACGCACTCGCAGGGCAGGTGGCCGAGCAGTGCATGCGCCGGGGCGTGTTGGTCCGGCCGATGGGCGCGGTGCTGCAGATCGCGCCGCCGCTGATCATCACCGAGGAGCAGGTCCGTAGGATCGCCGCCGTCATCGGCCAGGCCTGCGTGCACGTCATGGCTGGCGTCCAGTGACCTCCCACAGATCGACCGTGATCCTCCCTTGCGCAGGGGCTGGGAGCCGCCTCGGCCTCCCGTTCGGCAAGGAGCTCCTGCCGCTCGGACCTGGGTCCACGCCGCTGGGCGAGACCCTCGCCCTGCTGTTGCCTCATGCCACAGCGCTGCGCTTGGTCATGGTCCTCGGGCCGGGAAGGGAGGCCACCGCCCGGCACGTCATCGCCAGGACCGCAGCCGCGGGCCTGCCGGTCGCGTTCACCACCCAACGCCCGGAACTGGCGGAGTGCACGGGCGCCGTGCTCTCCGCGCAGCCCTGGTTCGCGGAGCGAAACATTCTCCTGCTGCCCGACCAGGTTCTGCGGTTCCCGGCCGCTGACCTGATCGGCCGTGCCCTGGACGCCGGAGCCGACAGCTTCGGGGGGTCCACCCACAAGACCCTCCCCGGCCCGCAGAAGGGCATCATCGCCACCAGGGACGAGGCGGTCGCCCGCCTGCTCCGCGTGGCCCAGCCGCACGTCATCTCCAGCCACCACCACGGCGCCACCTGCGCCCTCGGCCTGGCCCTCGCGCTGTTCGCCGAACGCTGCCCCGGCTACCCCTGCTCGATCATCGCCAACGCCCGCGCCCTCGGCGCGCGCCTGGCCGACCATGGCCTGCCCCCGGAAGGCGCCACGTTCGGCTACAGCAAGGGACACCAGCTCTGGCTGCGGACCGCCCCGCATGGCATCGCAGCCGCCGATGCCGCCGGGCGACTGCACGACGCTGGAATCCTGGTCAACTTCCTCGGCGACTTGCCCGGAATTCCCGAACCCGCCCTGCGGATCGGGGTCAACGAGCTGGCCTGGCTTGGCCTCCAACCCGACGACATCCCCGAGCTCGCCAGCATCATGACCCGCGCGATCCTCGGCACCGAGCCGTCACACGAGCTTGCGGCGCAGACGGCCAGCCTCCGCCACAAGCTTCCCAGAAGCCCCATTCCCGAGCCCCTGCGAGACCTCGCCTTCACCCTCCTTCAGACCGTCTTCGGTGGCCACCTCGCCACGTCCAAGATCGCCGTGCTGCGGACCTGAGCCCGCTCCTGCTCGACCCCGACGACGCCGGGACGGGTTTTCCTCACCGGCGACCAGATGATCAAATTCTGTGGTGCCCGCCGCCCGTGGCCGCGCCGTCGGCAGCACTGCCGTCTCACCGCACGAGCCGGCCATCCTGCCCAAGTGACAGCAGCACCTCGTCTGCGAGGGTTGATACAGGCAACTCGCCGTCGAGGATGATCGTGTCGCTCGGCAGGGTGTCCTCGGCGGTGGTGCACCGGTCGACCTGGGCCAGCCGCCATCGCCGGACCTCGGCATCCCGCTTCGGGTCGTCGGGGTGGATGACCTGCCCGGTGATCCGCTCCCGCAGCTGGGCGGCCGGCACTTTGAGGAAGAAATGCCGTACCGGGATCCCGTAGGCGGCCAGCCCGCCGAAAATCTCCCGCGCGTATCCCGGATCGACCACGGTCATGGGCGCGATGACGAGCTGGCCGTACTGCTGCGCCAGTACCCGCCCGGTCTCCACGACCAGGAGCCTCCAAGCGGGCAGGTCTTGGAAGTCTCCTGACGGGGCAGGGGAGACCATGTCGCGCAGCATGAACCCGACCTCCTCCGGGTCGAACATCAGCGCGTCAGAGCACTGTCGCCTCAGCTCCTCGGCAAGCGTCGTCTTGCCCGCCCCGAACGACCCGTTGATCCAGCAGATCACGCTTGCTCCCTGCATCTGGCGTAGAGCCTGCACCTAGATACCC
>NZ_CDWWXB010000280.1:0-3517 GCF_977971855.1 Frankia sp. CoWAU3
GCAACAGGCCGTCACACCACGCGACCTTCGCGCAGCCCTGGGCGAGAAGGGCACATCTTCCGCAACATCGCAGGCATGTCCCCGGCAAATTTGCTGGCGTGTAGGCGGTGGCGAGGTGAGCTGTTCGCGCACGATCCTGACAGCGGAAGATGGCCGTACTGCACGCCACTGGTCACAGCGGCCATCAGCCGTCAGAACGGACCGAGGAACCCCAGGGCAGACATGCGGCGTACGCGACGGCCATGGGTCCTCACCGACGCCTCCGGGTCGCCCCTTCAAGGATCTTGGTGATGTCCTCGACGGAATCGTGGACACCGGACGCGATGCTCATCACGAGGTCGTAGGCCTCGTCGTTGGTCAGCGTCAGGCGACGGCCGTTGACACCGTAGAAGGCGATCAGACCGGCAAGGGCGAGCCGCTTGTTCCCGTCGACGAGGGCATGGTTGCGAGCCAGTGAATGCAGGAGCGCGGCGGCCTTGCCGTCAAGAGAGGGATAGGCGTCCCGGCCGAACACCGTCGCCCGCGGGCGCGCGAGAGCGGATTCGAGCAGGCCGTGGTCCCTGACCACCGGATCGGAACCGATGGCCCGCTCGGCGATGTACAGCAGTTCGCGAAGCGTCAGGTAGATCATTCGCCGAGCCAGCGGAGCGCCTCGGCGTACCGCGGCAGCTCCTCGTCCAGCACCTGATCCAGCAGTTCCGCCCGGCTGTGTGCCTCGATGTACTCCCGGATCGCCTCCCGGGCGATCTCCTGCATCGACCGCTGTTCCAACTCCGAACGCAGACGCAAAGCCTCTGCCTCGTCATCCGTCAAGCGCAGTGTCATCGCCACCACCCGACGGTATCACCGCTGATACCGCCACTGGGACTCGTGCCATGGTCGCGACGCCCGGTTCCTATCCGATCTTCTTGGCGTTCGCATCGCCGTGTAGCCGGACCGCCGGATCTTCGCGTGGACGGGCTCGACGGAAACGGTCGGGCCGTTGACCTGCAGGTTTAGGTTCGCATTAGTGCTGGTTTGGTGCACTCACCGACGCCAAAGAAGATCGACATATGCCATAACCTGCGGCTTGACTACCCAATGGGGCGGTCTGCAACCAGCGAGGCCGATGGCTGCAGTACATCGACCTGCGACTGTGGGTTCGAGTCTTGTTGGGTCGACCCCAGCCGCGCTTGATCATAAGGTCCATGCCTCGCCCACCAGCGAGTGTTGCGCGAGTTGCACCGCTCGGCCGCCGCATCACCGGCGTCGTCGCGCCGGGCGCACCCTTCCCCTCACGGCAGACTCGGAGATCCAGGAGGATCAGCCCGGGGCGAGGCGCGCTGTCCGTTAGCCGATACTAGTAGGACTTCGTTAGGTGACTCCGGATAGGTGTTGTGTGACGGTGGGTGTGTGGGTGAAGGGTCGTTGGCAGGTGGGGCAGGCGCCGGTCCAGACGGCGGGCAGGGCCTGGAGGGTGCGGAGGACTCCGTAGAGGGTCAGGCCGGCGCAGGGACTTTTGGGGTTCGTCTCAGCTGGGTGCAGAGTGCTTGGGCGATGCTGACGAGGGTGACGTGGTGGTGCCAGCCGGTGAAGGTGCGTCCTTCGAAGTGGTCGAGGCCGAGGCCGTCTTTGAGTTCGCGGTAGTCGTGTTCGATCCGCCAGCGGATCTTCGCGAGGCGGACAAGATCGCGCAGGGGGATGCCGGTGGGCAGGGTGGACAGCCAGTAGTCGGTGGGTTCGGGCTGGCCGGGGGGCCATTCGGCGAGCAGCCAGCAGGCGGGCAGGCTCCGGTCGGGGTTACGGGTGATGTTCCGGCCCGCGGGGCGGACCCGGAGCGCGAGGAAGCGGGACCGCATCCCCACCGTCGGGTTGGCCGGGGTCCGGTGGGTGCCGTGACGCCAGGTCACAGACCGGCCGGCGCGGCGGCCGACGGCCATGACCAGGGATTTCAGATCGCGGGGCGGGTCGGGGTAGGCGGGTGTGGGCCGCCGGCTGTTTCCCGGGTAGGGGGCGGTGACCGGCACCGCGTCGGCCGGGTAGGCGGTCGCGGTCGGCTTCACCGCCAGCACGTAGGGGATGTTCCGGTCGGTCAGCCCCTGGCGGAACTCGGCGGCGTCGCCGTAGCCGGCGTCCGCCACGACCGGCCGCACAGGCATGCCCCAGCCGGCCAGTTCGTCGATCATGTCCAGGGCGAGCCGCCATTTCTCCCGGTGCCGCGCCTTGTCGGGGATCGCGGCCCGTTCCCGCCGGGCCCGGGCGGCGGCGACCTCGGTCGGGTCGGTCAGGGTGGTGTCGTCCCAGGAGGTCGGGAGGAACAGCCGCCGGTCCACCGCGGCCGACGCCCAGTCGGTGACCGCGTGCACCGACACCCCGATCTGACAGTTACCGACCTTGCCCAGGGAGCCGGAGTACATCCGGGCCACCCCCGGCGACGCCGGCCCGTCCTTCGGGAAACCGGTGTCGTCCACGACCAGCGCGACCGGATCGAGGAACCCGGCCGCCCAGCCGGCGAGGCGCCGCCGGACCTGGCGGTAGTCCCAGGTCGAGCTGGTCACGAACTGCTGCAGCTGCTGAGGGTCCACACCGAGGCGGGCGGCCATCGGGACCATGCTCTTGCGCTTGCCGTCGGTCAGCAGCCGTTGCATAAGAGCGCCCGATAGCGGCGCTCATGCCGCCTCACCTTGCGGTGAGGCACTCCCGGTCTGACCGGCCGGAGCCGTGCCGGGTTCCCGTTTCCCAGCCGCCCGCCCCGCGGACGGGGTCTTACGGTCGGCTCCACGGGCGTTTACTGTCTCCGACGTACTGGCGGCGACGAGGTTGGACAGGTTGACCGCGGCGTTCAGGTCGCGGTCGCCTACCAGCCCGCAGGACTGGCAGGCGAGGATACGGTCCGACAGGGTGAGGCCTGGGTTTCGCCAGCCGCAGTCGGAACAGGTCTTCGAGCTTGGATACCAGCGGTCCGCGACACAGAAGTTCCAGCTCGCCCTGATGAACGGCCAAAAAATCCAGATGAAAACGACGGAATCCGCACCCGATGAATTAACCGAGGACGAAACAGCAGCATCGGTGGCCAGCCGCCCCCAGGACGCCGGCGGCCTCCAACACACGATCCATATTCTCGAAGGAGTAGCCGCAGACGGCAAAAATTGGATCCGCCGCATCGAGTCCGCATGACTATTCTCGGAATTCGCACATCATGCAAAATTCATCAGGCCGAGACTGGCAGCTACGACGCTCCGCGCCATGGAAATCGAGGATGGGTCTCCTCCATCCACTCGCGGAAGCGACGGACCCGCTCCTGATGGTTCGCTTTTCGGGGCTTCATGGCATCCGTGCACGGGCCTGACTCAGGAGCACCACACTTTGGGCACACAACGAGCCTGGCCCGCTCGACGGTCACCGGATCAGACGGGGACCCGCCCAGGGCCGCGCAGAGATCACGCTACGTTGTGATCGGTGACTTTTTGTAGACGTGCTGTGGGGTGACTCGGGGCGCCCTGGGCGACACAGCGCGAGCGAAGCGTCTCTTTCCCCA
>NZ_CDWWXB010000281.1:0-2223 GCF_977971855.1 Frankia sp. CoWAU3
GGCCCGCGTCGTGTCGAAGGCACAGATCGAGGGACTCGGGTACTCGCTCGATCCCGCCGATCACCTGATACCTCCCCTCACGGCGAGCCGCGCGGGTGCCACCGTGCCCAGCGACGGCGGGCCAGGTGCGGACCGCCGACCGGGCGAACGAGAACGTCGCGCGCATCGTCCTGCGGAGCGGTGACACGGCGGCCGGCGATCTTCCCGATGGCTGGTCGCGGGCCGTGCTGCGGGAGCTGGGCACCATCCAGGCCGGCCCGTCCAACCAGGTGGTCAAGCGGCTGCTGACCAACCACCGCTGACGGGATCGCGCTGGTGCTGCCCCGCGCCTGCTGGACGCGTTGCACGCGGGGCTGTCGGCAGAAGACGTCGCTGACGGGTTGGAAGGCTGGTCAGCCCATCGACACGAGACGGGCCCCGCCGTCGGTCTCGATGACTGTGCCGGTGAGGTTGGCGTTGGTGGCTGCGACGACGGTGACCTCGGCGATGTCGTCCGCGGTCGCGATCCGCTGGGTGGGGAGCGCCTGGGCGGCTTGGGCGAAGTATGCCTTCCGGGCCTCGTCGGGTATGCCACTCCACCAGGGGGTGTCGACCAGGCCGGGGGAGACGCCGTTGACCCGGATCGGCGCGAGTTCCACAGCAAGCGGCTTGACCAGGGCCTCGACGGCGCCGTTGAGGGCTGCGATGCCTGCGGTTCCTGGCATTCCGGCGCGGGCGGTGATCGCGCCGAGCAACGTGATGGAGCCGGTCGCTGTGAGGTGCGGCACAGCCGCCTGGATGGTGGTGAGGTGAGCCCAGAACTTCGCGTCGAAGGCTCGGCGGAGCATGTCGAAGTCCAGGTCAGCGACAGATCCCGAACCTTCGCTGCCACTGAGGCTGATGATCAGCCAGTCGATTCGGCCGATCGTCTCGATGACGGCGCTGATCTCGGCACGGTTGCCGCCGTCCGCCCGGTGGACGATCAGCTCCGGGTCGCTGGCCGCGACGTCATCGAGCCGCTGCTTGCCGCGGCCGACAACGTGGACCGTTGCGCCAAGGGCTTGCAGCCGCCGGGCGGTGGCCAACCCGATCCCAGACGTTCCGCCGACGACCAGCGCGCTGTGCTCGCTCACGTGATCTCCTAAATCGAACCGTTACGTCTCGTATCGGATTGACGATAGCATGACTCCGTGACCGACCACCCCATCCCGGTCCGACCCGGACGCAAGCGCAGCGAGGAGAGCCGGCTGGCCATCCTTGCCGCGGCGATCGAGCTCGTGGGAGAGGTTGGTTACGCAGGCTTGACGATCGAGGGCATCGCGGCCCGCTCCGGCGCGGGCAAACAGACGATCTACCGCTGGTGGCCGTCCAAGGCCGACGTGCTGCTTGACGCGCTGGCCACCAAGGCCGACCTGCACGTGCCCATCCCGGACGAGGGCAGTTACACCGCCGACCTGCGTGCCTTCCTCACGTCTAGCTTCCGGCTGGGCCGTGACCAGCGGGTAGCCGATGCACTGCGCGCCCTGATGGCCCACGCTCAGATCGACGAGGAGTTCCGGGGACGGTTCCGCTCCTCGTTCTTGCAGCGCCGCCGTGACGCGCTCGGGATCATCCTCGACCGGGCCCGGACCCGCGGCGAGCTGCCACCCGTCCCTTCCCCTGGCACCGCCGCTGACCTCGTCTTCGGCGTCATCTGGTACCGGATGCTTGCCACCAGCCAACCCGTTGACGAGAATCTGATCGACGAACTCGTAACCACGCTCACCGAACCACGACCCGCCGTCGGCACATCCACTCCAGCAGCGAGGAAGAGCACATGAGCGAATCCGTGACGCGGTACTGAACCTGCACGGTCCCATCGCCACCCAGGGCGCGGCGGAGTGGACCGTTCACCTGTCCGTTGCCCGGCCCGGCCCGGCCCGTCCACATGCTCGGCGCGATGTGGCACGATCTGGCAGGTGACGAGCAGACCCGTCGCGGCGCGGCGCCTGATCGACCTCGCGCGGCTGCGCCGCGTCCGCGACCGGATCGACCGGGAGTACGCGCGGCCGCTGGATGTCGAGGCGCTCGCCCGCGGCGCGCACATGTCGGCCGGGCATCTCAGCCGCGAGTTCCGGCTCGCCTACGGCGAGTCGCCGTACGCCTATCTGATGACGCGGCGCATCGAGCGCGCGATGGCGCTGCTGCGTCGTGGCGACCTGAGTGTCACCGAGGTCTGTTTCGCGGTCGGCTGCTCGTCGCTGG
>NZ_CDWWXB010000281.1:2356-3036 GCF_977971855.1 Frankia sp. CoWAU3
CCGAGGTCGTCCAGGAGCCGACCGAGCAGCCGTACGGCGTTCGCGACTGCGCCTCCCGCGATCCCGCGGGCAACCTGATCCGCATCAACGAGCTCCGCTGAGCCGTCCGGCGATCGCAGCATGACCGGCCCGACGGCACCTCCCGTGCACCAGGCACCTCCCGTGCACCAGGCAGATGGAGACACGATGAGCACGGCCATGAGCACGGCCATGAGCACGGCCACGAGGACGGACCCGCGGTCGCCGGCGCCGCACGTTGCCGACCGCAGCGATGTGATCCGCGTGCACGGCGCGCGCGAGAACAACCTCAGGGACGTCAGCATCGAGATCCCGAAGCGCCGGCTGACAGTGTTCACCGGCGTCTCCGGCTCGGGCAAGAGCTCGCTGGTGTTCGGCACGATCGCCGCCGAGTCGCAGCGGCTGATCAACGAGACGTACAGCGCCTTCGTGCAGGGCTTCATGCCGACGCTGGCGCGGCCCGAGGTCGACGTACTCGAAGGGCTGACAACCGCGATCATCGTTGACCAGCAGCGGATGGGAGCCGACGCCCGCTCCACGGTCGGCACCGCCACCGACGCGAACGCGATGCTGCGCATCCTGTTCAGCCGGCTCGGCGAGCCACACATCGGCTCGCCCAACGCGTTCTCCTTCAACGTTCCCTCGGTCCGAGCGGCCGGCGC
>NZ_CDWWXB010000281.1:3528-4125 GCF_977971855.1 Frankia sp. CoWAU3
GCGCCGGCGGCATGTGCCCGCGCTGCGAAGGCCGGGGCACGGTCTCCGAGATCGACCTCACCCAGCTTTTCGACGACTCCAAGTCGCTCGCCGAGGGCGCGATCACCATTCCCGGCTACAAGGTGGACGGCTGGTGGACGGTGGGGATCTTCATCGAGTCGGGCTTCCTCGACCCGAACAAGCCGATCCGCCAGTACACGAAGAAGGAACTCCGGGACTTCCTCTACAAGGAACCGACCAAGGTGAAGGTCAACGGTGTCAACCTCACCTACGAGGGGCTGGTCCCCAAGGTCCAGAAGTCGTTCCTCGCCAAGGACCCCGACGCGCTGCAGCCGCATATCCGGGCGTTCGTGGACCGGGCGGTCACCTTCACCGCCTGTCCCGACTGCGGCGGCACCCGGCTCAGCGAGGCGGCTCGGTCCTCCAGGATCAAAGGGATCAACATCGCCGACGCCTGCGCGACGCAGATCAGTGACCTGGCCGAATGGGTCCGCGGCCTCGACGAGCCGTCGGTCGCGCCGCTGCTCGCCACGCTGCGGCGGACCCTCGACTCGTTCGTGGAGATCGGGCTGGGCTACCTCTCGCTCGACCGGCCGT
>NZ_CDWWXB010000282.1:0-3488 GCF_977971855.1 Frankia sp. CoWAU3
GTGTTTGTGGGTGAGCGGGCGGGGGCGGACGGTCGGCTGATGCTTGTCGACACCCCGTCGCTGTACTTCCGGTCGTTTTTCGGGGTGCCGCGTTCGGTGCGGGCTCCCGACGGCACGCCGGTGAACGCGGTGCGGGGACTGCTCGACGTGCTGGCCCGGCAGATCGGCGAGGTGCGCCCGAAGCGGGTCGTGGCGTGTTTCGACGCCGACTGGCGGCCGGCGTTCCGGGTGGCGTTGCTGGCGTCCTACAAGGCGCACCGGGTCGCCGACGTCGGGGCCGGCGGGGGCAGGGCAGGTCGAGCGGGTGGACGGCGACCTGCTCGCCCAGCTCCCGATCATCGACGAGGTCCTCGACGCGTTCGGGATCGCCCGGGCGGAGGCCGCCGGGTTCGAGGCTGACGACGTGATCGCGACGCTGGCGACCCGTCACCGGGGGGAGGTGGACATCCTGACCGGTGACCGGGACCTGTTCCAGCTCGTCGACGACGCGGCCGGGGTGCGGGTGCGGTACGCGGTGGAGAAGTTCGCGGTGGTGGACGGGGCGGCGGTGACGGCACGCTACGGCGTTCCGGGGCGGGCCTATGCCGATTTCGCGGTGCTGCGCGGCGATCCCAGTGACGGGTTGCCGGGGGTGGCGGGGATCGGGGCGAAGACCGCCGCGGCGCTGCTGACCCGGTTCGGGTCGCTCGCCGCGGTTGACGCCGACGGCGGTGCGGGTCTGCCGGCCGGGGCGCGGCGTCGGTTGCGGGGCGCCCGGGACTATGTGCGTGCCGCGGTGGGGGTGGTGGCGGTGGTGCGGGACGTGCCGGTGGGTGCCGGTGGGTGCCTTCGCCGATCTGCTGCCGGCGGCGCCGGTCGATCCGGCGGCGGTGGGGGCGCTCGCCGAACGGTGGGGGCTGACCGGTTCGTGCACGCGGCTGGTGCGGGCGCTGGCTGAGGCCGCGGACGGCTGAGCCGGCGTGTTCGTCCGGTTGCCGCTTGAGCGGGCGTGTTCGTCCGGCTGCCGCAGTGACGCGCAGGGTCATCTCGGCGTGTGGGTGGTGGGGCTGCCCGTCATGGCGCTGCCCTGGTGACGGTAGGTTTCCCTGCGTACCTCGGCGTGGGCACACGCAGGCGGTGCGCCGGTTGACGTCGCGGGGGCGGATCGTCGCCTACTGTTGCCCTCCGGGTGAGCTTCGGGTGGGCGGGTGGCCACCCGGACGAGCAGGGCCCAGGCGGCGCAGCGGTGCAGCGGATGCTCACCGGACGAGCAGGTGGCGGTGCAGGTGACGGCAGCGGAGGTCAGGGTGGGGCTGCGTGAGCGGCTCGCGGGCAGGCGGGTCCTGGTGACCGGGGTGACCGGGTTCGTCGGGGAGGCGCTGCTGGAACGGTTGCTGTCGGACTTCCCCGACACGGCGGTGGTGGCGCTGGTGCGGCCGCGGGGCAGTCACAGCGGGGCGGCGCGGCTGGCGCGGATGATGCGGAAGCCGGCGTTTCGCGGGTTGCGGGAGGCGTTGGGTGCGGCGGGGGTGGCGGCGCTGCTCGCCGAGCGGGTGGAGGTGATCGAGGGGGATCTGGCGTCGATGCCGGATCTGCCCGCCGACCTCGACGTGGTCATCCACTGTGCCGGGGAGGTGTCGTTCGACCCGCCGGTCGACGAGGCGTTCACCACGAACGTCGGTGGGGTGGCGGAGCTGCTGCGGGCGCTTGCGGCCGGGGGGGCCAGGCCTCATCTGGTGCATGTGTCGACGGCGTATGTGGCGGGGTTGCGTTCGGGGCACATCGCCGAGGGGCCGCTGGCCCATGACGTGGACTGGCGGGTCGAGTGGGATGCGGCGTCGCGGGTGCGCCAGCAGACCGAGGACGCCTCGCGTGCGCCGGAGTGTTCGGCCCGGTTTCGGGCGCAGGCGTCGCGGCGGTTCGCCGCCGCCGGGGCGCAGACGGTGTCGGCGGAGGCGGAGCGGCTGCGCCGGGCGTGGGTGGCGCGGCGGATGGTGACGGCCGGGGGTGAGCGTGCGCAGGTGCTGGGGTGGACGGATGCGTACACGTTCACCAAGGCGTTGGGTGAGCGGTATCTGGAGGATCATCACGGGGATCTGCCGTTGACGGTCGTCCGTCCCTCGATCATCGAGAGTGCGCTGCGCCGGCCGTTCCCGGGGTGGATCGAGGGGTTCAAGATGGCCGAGCCGCTGATCCTGGCCTATGGCCGCGGTGAGCTGCCGGACTTCCCCGCCTCCCCGGACGCGGTGGTGGACATCATCCCGGTGGATCTGGTTGTCAACGCGATCCTGGCGGCGGCGGCGGTGGTGCCGCCGGCGGACACCCCGGCCTATTACACGGTGTGTTCCGGTTTTCGTAATCCGTTGCTGTTTCGGGATCTGTACGCCTATGTGCGGGACTATTTCCAGGCCGATCCGTTGCCGCGGCGCGGTCGGGGGACGTTCGCGGTGCCGGAGTGGCCGTTCGCGGGGGCGGCGGCGGTGGAGGCGAAGCTGCGTCGCTCGGAGCGGCTGGTGGGGTTGGCGGGCCGGGCGTTGGAGCATGCCCCGCCCTCGGATCGGGTGCGCCGGTTTGCCGGGGAGCTGGAGCGGGCGGAGAGCCGGGTGGGGTTTCTGCGCCGCTACTCGGATGTGTACCGGGCGTACACGAAGGCGGAGCTGGTCTATGTCGACGACGCCACGGGTGCGTTGCACGCGGCGATGGATCCGGCCGATCAGGCGGAGTTTGGGTTTGATCCGGCGTGTTTCGACTGGCGGCACTATCTGCAGGACGTGCACTGCCCGGCGGTGACGGCGGTGCTGCGACGGCCGCGTGATCCCGCGCCGCCGCGGCGGCTGTCGGGGCATCTGGCCGCCGGTGACGGGGTGCTGGCGGTGTTCGACCTGGACGGGGCGGTGGCGTCGGCGACGGTGATCGAGTCGTATCTGTGGATGCGGTTGGCGGACGCCTCGGCGCCGCGGCGGGTGCGGGAGCTTGCGTCGCTGGCGGTGGCGTTGCCGCGGTATGTGCGTGCGGAGCGTCGTGACCGGGGGCATCTGATGCGGTCGGTGTACGCGCGCTACGCGGGGGTGGATCCGGCGGAATTGGAACGGCTGGTGGTGGAGGTCGCCGGGGACATTCTGCTGCGGCGGGTGAAACCGGGGGGGATCCGTCGGGTGCGTGAGCATCGGGCGGCGGGGCATCGTACGGTGCTGCTGACCGGGGCGGTGGAGGTGTTGACGCGGCCGTTCGCGCCGTTGTTCGACGATGTGGTCGCCGCGCGGCTGGAGGTGGGTGCGGATGGTCTGCTGACCGGCCGGTTGGAGTCCTCGCCGCTGGTCGGGGATGCGCGGGCGGCGTTCATTGATCATCATGCGCGGGTGTTGGGGGCGGATCTGGGGGTGTCGTGGGCGTATGCGGACAGCCAGTCGGATCTGCCGTTGCTGCGGGCGGTCGGTAACCCGGTGGCGGTGAACCCGGATCTCGCGTTGCATCAGGTGGCGCGGGGGGCGGGGTGGCCGATCGAGGAG
>NZ_CDWWXB010000283.1:0-2728 GCF_977971855.1 Frankia sp. CoWAU3
CACCCAACCCGGATACTCATGCTGTCCGACGGTACGGCAGGCTATACAAACGGTCAGCTGATCATCCTGCTCGCCGACCTCACCCTCAGCCAGGTCCGCGACCTACGTGCCGCCGGCATTTCCACCAAGCCCGATCCAGAGCACACCCAGGTGCTGGGCATCCTGATCCGCGAACTCGGCCCTCGCCTGCTGCAACCCATGGTCGAGCAGTTCTGGAACCGCCTCGCCCAGGACGCGCCCACCGCCGGACCACCGCCAGAGCTGGAGATCAAAATCAGACCAGTCCCGCGACCCTGACGCAGGGCTCCGGCGTGCCTGCGGTGACGTTCTCCCGTGCCGCGGCGGGTGCGGCCGAACCCAGCTACGTGTTCCGCCCCCGGTTCAGCCTGACCACCCGGTTCAGCCGCGCAGCGCGGAGCGGTCGGTGAAGCTTCGGCTGCAATTCGGAGGCAAGAGGTATTTTGCGGGGGCTTCCCGACAGCGGACCGGATGCGGATCAAATATTCGGAGGAGGCCGATGGTGAGCCGTCGTGGCTGGCTCCCGGTAGCCGCGTGTGTGGGGATCGGCCTCAACAGCATCCGGCTGCGCGGCCGGGTAGGTGCCATCGACATCATCGAATCGGTGGATCATGGGCCCCCGGGGGCGCGCCCGGCTCGGACGACCCTCATGCGCAGCGTCCGCCGTACGTCCTCACTCCTCGCTTCCGGAGTGCGTCTCGGCCCCGAGCATCGCCGCGCGGCCGACGCGTACGCGCGGCGGCACGGCTGCAAGGTCCTCGACCTGGTCCCGGCCGAGATGTCGGCGCACCGGATCCTCGACCTGGCGCGGATGGTCGACCCGTCCACCTACCGGTCAGCCCGGCTGGCCCGCGGTCGCGGTGCCTTCCAGGCGGTGCTCGTCGATGCAGAGGTGCTGGCCCGCACCGGCCTCACCACCGCGGACAGCGCCGATATCACCGATCTCACTGACCTCACCGAGGCAGAGCTCGTGGCCGTGCTCGAGACGTGCAAACGGCACGCCGCCGCGTCCACCGACCTCGCCCTGCTGCCCGGCCTGGTCGGTGCCGAGCCGGACGACGGGCGCACCCGGCTGTCCGTGCACCGCGCCGCCTATGCGTGGGAGCCCGCCAGACGGGTGCTGCCCGCGCTGCGGGACGCCGCCATCCTGCTCGGGGCTACCAGCAACCCGCTCGCGGCACTCGCGGCGGTGACGATGTCCTGGCTACGGCCGGTCGCCGTGGGCGGTAGCCGACTATGGGTGACGCCCGGGACGTTGCGGCGCAGCATGCTGACGCGGCGACGCGGCGCCCTCCTCCAGCTGGTGGGGATGCCGAGCCGAACCCGTGATCTTCTCGGCGCACCGGCCATCGGCCCGGACCCGGCGACGTGCCCGCGGGCTCCGCGACCGACCAGAACGGCGGGCAGGCTCACCCCCACGGAGATCGCCGAGAAGAGATCCCAGTACCGGCGGGAGCTCGCCGGCGGTCTTGACCGGTTCCTCGAGTCGCCTCGCACGGCCTGCCCGTGGTGCGGCGGAAACGACCTCTCCGTGCGCATGAATGGCCGCGACGTCTCCCAGGGGAAGCCCGGCCGGTTCCGCTACGACCGGTGCGGCGACTGCGGCCACGTCTTCCAGAATCCCCGACTCTCCTTCGAAGGTCTGAACTTCTACTACCGGGACTTCTACGACGGGCTCGGCGCCGCCATGATCGAGGAGGTCTTCGGATTCAGCCCGGGCCCTTATCTCCACCGGGCCAGCCTGTCGATACCGACGCCCCGTCGCTGGTTGGACGTGGGGGGTGGCCATGGACATTTCTGTAACGTGGCGAGAACGGTCTGGCCGACGACGTCGTTCGACGCACTCGACATCGGAGCGGGCATCGAGGAGGCGGAACGCCGACGCTGGGTGGATCGGGCCTACCGCGGATTATTTCCCGATATCGCCGCCGATCTGGCTGACCAGTACGACGTCATCAGCATGTTCCACTACCTCGAACGCACCCGGGATCCGCTGGCCGAACTGGATGGCGCCGCACTCGCGCTGGCCCCGGCCCGCCATCTGCTGCTCGAGGTACCGAATCCAGAGAGCCCCGCGGCCCGTGTGTACCGCCAACTGTGGCCGGGATGGCTGATTCCGCAACATCAGCACCTTATGCCGGCGGCCAATCTGGTGGCTGCCCTGAATGAACGTGGCTTCGCATCCGGTTCGGCGACGTCCATCAGCAGGGGGACCCGGTGATGGCCCTGTACGGCTGCTCCAGACTGTAGCGCCGTCACCGTCCTCAGCGTGGCGCACCGAGGAGGACCCGGGCCGCCCGCGGAGGGTCCGGGCGCTGACCGCGGCTGCCATGGTCCCCGCATTCGTGGCAGGCCTGGCCCTGGACACGATGAGCCGGCCTTATCTGACCGCCGGCAGCCGGTCGAACGCCTACCGCATCCTCGCCCGCCGGAGGTAAGCCGGAGCGCCACATTCCCGCCACCCGCGCGTGATGGCCATGGAACGTGAGTGCCGGACACCGCAGAGCCATGGTGCCCGGCACCACGCCGGCCAAAGAACCCGGGCGGGCATTGCCGAGCGGAATCCGTTCCGGACGCTCTCGCCAACGCCGCTACACGTTTCTCCTAGCGGTTCGCCGTATTTCAGTGGCGCTCCGTCCAGGTCCTCTCGTCAGCTCAGGCCCAGTCCCAGGTCCAGTCCCAGTCGTCCTTCTGGTGCCCGCCCTTGTCG
>NZ_CDWWXB010000283.1:2992-3745 GCF_977971855.1 Frankia sp. CoWAU3
CCTTAGCGTCCCAAACCTTCTTGTCCCAAACCTTCTTCTCCCAGCTCTCCTTCTCCCAGCGGATCTTGGTCCCGTGCTCCTTGACGACGTGCTTGGTGACGTGCTTGTCCTTCGGGCCGTCGTGACCATCGAAGGCCAACGCGCTCGTGGCCGCGGGCCCCGCGGCGACGACCAGAGCCGCCGTCGTGGACAGAGCGACAACTGCGGCTTTTCTCCTTGCGGAACTTCCCATGATTCCCCCATGGCTAATAGAAAATGACCAAATACTGTCGGCGGTGGAGGCCATTTCGGTCAGCGAGAACCGAAATTGGATCACCGACCGACCTCGAGCGATCCGCGCTCAGGCTGATTTCCGCGGAGAAACGCGCTTCCACGCAAATGACACAGCCCGCCCCGGGATCCTGGGATCTTCCCCTCCCGGCACCTCCGACTACGGAGAGTAGCGTCGCCGCTGCCAATAAGTGGGAGGCACGCATGATCGACTCGGGTGAGTCCATCCGGGTGGCTCCAGCGGAGTCCTCGACGGCGACACCACCTGACGGATCACCTGACAGCCCCACGATGGGGCGCCGATCGGGAGGTATCGGCATCAGCCGGCCCATTCGTGGCGGGGTTACTGTTCGCCGGCTGTTCCGATCGGCATCGAAAAACTGGTGGAAATTGCACCCGTCGACTCGCCGATCATGATCGACCGGTAATTGACCGATATTACTGGCGGCGGCGCGACAACCTCCCTAGCGGGAGTTTCCTAGA
>NZ_CDWWXB010000284.1:0-3472 GCF_977971855.1 Frankia sp. CoWAU3
GGGGGGTGTCCCGGTCGGGTCGGAGCCGTTTCGCGGCGGCAAAGTGGTTCTCATCCTGGCCGGCCCCCCGATGTGCGGCCGCGGCCCCGACGATGCCACCCTGCGGCGTTCGGTCGTCTCCCGGCGTTGGGCCGCCTGCTGAGAGGTGATTGCCGGCCACGGCACACGACCCGTCGAGGAGAACTGTCGTGGGAATGGCGTAACAATAGGAAGCGTGTCTGTCGCCACCGTGTCGCCTCTCGATGTCGAGGAAGTCGACGAGACCCTCGATGACGATCGGCCGTGGGTCACCATTGTCTGGAACGACCCGATCAACCTGATGTCATACGTGACGTATGTCTTCCAGAAGCTCTTCGGCTACAGCAAGCCGAAGGCCACCAAGCTGATGCTCGACGTCCATCACAAGGGGCGGGCTTCGGTGGCGGTCGGCACCAGGGAGGAGATGGAAGCCGACGCCGAGCGCCTGCACGCCTACGGCCTGTGGGCCACGATCGCCCAGGACTGACCCGACCGGTGACCCGAGACCGGTGCCCGACCCGGGGCTCGTTCCGTCGCACCGGTGCCCTGCCGCCCGGAGCAGCCCATGCTGCATGCCCTGGGTAGGCTGGCTGCGTCCGTGGTCGGACGGTTCAGACGGTCATGTGGGGCGGTCGTCCCGGGCGCACCGTCGCCGGGAGCGTGAGAGTGGGGGAACGGAGGGACGTGGCTGACGGCTTCCGCCGCACGCGTGCCGGGATCGAGCTGCGCCTTGCCCGGCTCGAGGCGGCGTTGCTGATCGAGCTCGTCGGCCAGATCGAGTCCCTGCTCGAACCACCGCCGGTCGAGGATCCGCTGGAGGCGCTGGTGGGGCTGCGTGACACCGCGCCGCCGCCGCCGGACGATCCGGCGATCGCTCGTCTGCTTCCCGACCCCTACCCGGACGATCCGATGGCCTCCGGGGACTTCCGCCGCCGCCGGACGGACGATCTGCTCGCCCGCAAGCGTGACGCCGCTCGGCGGGTGCTGTCCGCTGTGCCGGCGCCTGGGAGGGCGCTCCTGCTCGACGAGGAGGCCGCTCAGGACTGGCTGACGACGCTGAACGACCTCCGGTTGGTGCTGGGAACCCGGCTCGGTCTCACCGACGACGACTCCACCGCGGAACTCGAACACCTCGACCCGGACGATTCCCGCCGCCCGCTCGTCGCGGTCTACGCGTTCCTGACCGAGCTGCTCGATGATCTGACCCGAGCTCTGGGGTAGTCGCGGGCGAAGGCCGACCCGAACCGCCCCTTCGGCGTCGTACGGTGGGCTCGTGCTGCGAATCGACCGTGCCTGCTATGAGGCGATTGTCGCCCATGCCCGCCGAGATCATCCCGACGAGGCCTGTGGCATCGTCGCCGGCCCCCTGGGGTCGGACCGGCCGGAGCGGTTCATCCCGATGGAGAACGCGGAGCGCTCGCCGACCTTTTACCGCTTCGACCCAATGGAGCAGCTCAAGGTGTGGCGGGAGATGGACGACCGGGAGGAGGAGCCCGTCATCATCTACCACTCGCACACCGCAACCGAGGCGTACCCGTCCAGAACCGACGTGTCCCTTGCGGCCGAGCCGGGTGCGCACTACGTGCTGGCCTCCACCCGGGAGCCGGACGCGACCGAGTTCCGGTCCTACCGGATCGTCGATGGCGTGGTCACCGAGGAGCCGGTGGAAATCGTCTGAGACGACCTGGTGTTGCAGATGACGCGGCGACGGACGATGACGCGGCGACGGACATGGTCCGGGAAGGGACATGGTCCGGGAAGGTGGTGGACACGGTCCGGGAAGATGATGACTGCGGAGCCTTGGCACCCACGACTCGTCCGCTTGTCCGCCTGAGGTAGAACCCGCTGACGTGACACCCCGCCCATCCGGGCGGCGCCACCGCCGAGCCCGGCCGGTGGCACCCGCGAAAGGAGCACCATGGCAGTCCAGGTCCGTGTGCCGACGATCCTGCGTACCTACACGGGAGGTTCGAAGCTGGTCGAGGGCACGGGCGACACGGTCGCCGCGCTCTTCCTCGATCTCGACTTCCGGTATGCCGGGCTGCGGGGCCGGCTGGTGACCGGTGACAACGGTTCCGAGCTGCACCGCTTTGTCAACATCTACGTCAACGACGAGGACGTTCGTTTCCTCGGCGGTCTCGACGCCAAGCTCAGCGACGGCGACGAGGTCACCATCCTTCCTGCCGTCGCCGGCGGCTCCGTCGACGTCGGGGAGTTTTCGGGCAGTGCCGAAGTTCCGGGCAGCGAGGGGCTGGCCGTGCTGTCGCCTGGCATGTCGCCCGGGTGGCACTGACGCGAGCGACGGGTCCCGACTCATGCGCTTCTCCTCCCTGGCCGACTCCGTCGGCCGGACCCCGCTGGTCGGGCTTCCGCGACTGTCGCCGTCGCCGGATGCCCGGCTGTGGGCGAAGCTGGAACAGGACAACCCGACCGGTTCGATCAAGGACCGGGCGGCGCTGTGGATGATCGCCGACGGCGAGAAGCGCGGTCTGCTCACTCCGGGCGCGACCGTGCTCGAACCGACGTCCGGTAATACCGGGATCTCGCTGGCCATGGCCTGCCGTCAGCGGGGCTACCGGCTGATCTGTGTGATGCCGGAGAACACCTCGATCGAGCGCCGTCAGCTCCTGCAGATGTGGGGCGCCGAGATCAGGTTCTCGCCCGCCGCCGGCGGATCGAATGAGGCGGTCGCCGTCGCGAAGCGGCTGGCCGCTGAGAATCCCGACTGGGTGATGCTCTACCAGTACGGCAATCCGGCGAACGCCCAGGCGCACTATGAGACGACCGGGCCGGAGATTCTCGAGGACCTGCCCGAAATCACGCACTTCGTGGCGGGCCTCGGCACCACCGGAACCCTCATGGGAACGGGTCGTTACCTCAAGGAACGGGTACCGGACATCTCGATCGTCGCGGCCGAACCGCGCTACGGCGAGCTGGTGTACGGGCTGCGCAACATCGACGAGGGGTTCGTTCCCGAACTGTACGACCCGTCGGTGCTCACCTCGCGATACTCGGTCGGTCCGCGGGAGGCGCTGCGCCGTACCCGCGAGCTGGTGCAGGAGGAGGGCATCTTCGCCGGGATCTCCACCGGGGCCATCCTGCACGCGGCGCTTGCGCAGGCCGAGCGGGCGGTAAAGGAGGGCAAGTCGGCCGATATAGTCCTGATCGTCTGTGACGGTGGCTGGAAGTATCTGTCCACCGGCGCCTACGCCGGCACCCTCGAAGAAGCCACAGCCGCCCTGGAAGGGCAGCTGTGGGCCTAGCCCCGCATGGCGGCTTCGCCGCAATGCGGGGACCCCTGGCCTTGGGCGCCGTTCGGGGTTTCCGTCAGCTCGCCTTCGGCGAGCTTCCTGGGGGAGCCGTCGGGGGTGGTTGGCGGCTTCGCCGCGATGCGGGGACCCCGGCGGCTTCGCCGCGATGCGGCGGTTCAGTCGGTGGCGGGGGTGGGTGGGGC
>NZ_CDWWXB010000285.1:0-3464 GCF_977971855.1 Frankia sp. CoWAU3
GTCACACCACGCGACCTTCGCGCAGCCCTGGCTGAGAACCGATCCGCTCCGCGGCAGATAGCTCCCGCTGGCCGAGGCGACCCGCGTCGCGCTCAGGCCGCCCAACGCCGTGGACCGGGACGTGCCACCCGGCCGGCCTAGCGATTCGCGGCCGGCGGGCCACAGCCTGATTGCTTCCATCGACTCGTGGTTCAAATTCGAGACGGCTCGTGTTCACCGACCTGTGAATGGAAATCCCCTGACGGCTGGCCGCTGCACCGCACTCCGGCGGGATGTAGGCAAGGTCGGCGCCCTGTCACTCTGATGATTCAGGAGACTTTCACGATCTACGTCCAGCCGTATGCCGTCGACCCCGCCGAGCGTGGTCTTTTCGCGGTTCGATACGGCGTCGGACCGACAACGCGGAATCGAGGATGGCGCGGAGTGAAATCTCGTCTCACATGGTCCCGTTCGGCTGCGCTTGTGGCCGCGACAGCCCTGACCGTCGGGCTTGGCTACGGCCTTCCGGCGGTCGCGGATCCGGGTGGCGCGGCAGCCCAGTCGGGTGCGGCGGCCGTCCAGACGGCGAGCTCGGTGCGGGTGGCCACGGTCTCGCGGTGCTCGGGTCCCAACGCCCGTTCGAACAGCGCCAGTACCGCGGCGAACTGGTCTCGGGCACCCGCGGGATCCCCCGCCTCCCCGGTCCAGTGGGCGAGGTTGCGCTGGTCGAGCAACGTGTCCGGATGGTCGGGGCCGAGGACCCGCCGGTGGATCAGGAGCAGGGCGGCGTACTGGTCACGGGCCATCGCGGGGTCCCCCGCCTGACCCACCCAGTAGGCGAAGTTACCCCGGGCGACCAAGGTTGCGGGATGCTCGGGACCCGAGACCCGCTCACGGATCGGCAGTAACTGTGCGTACTGGTCGCGGGCGGCTGCCGGGTCACCCGCCTTGCCGGTCCACCAGGCGAGGTTGGTGCGGACCCACAGTGTGCCGTGATGCTCCGCGCCGGACACCCGCTCATGGACGGTGAGCAGCGCCGAGCACAGGTCGCGCGCGGCCGCGGGATCCCCGGCCTCCCCGATCCAACGGGCGTACTGGTCACGGGATTCGAGAACATCCGGGTGTTCCGATCCCAGCACCCGTTCCCTGATCGGCAGAAACGCGGCGTAGTGAGCGCACGCGCCCGCCACGTCGCCGGCCTGCCCGGTCCAGAACCCGAGATTCGCCCAGACATACAGGGTTTCCGGATCATCCTCACCCGCGACGCGTCGCCACCTGGGCAGGATGGACAGGCACAGGTCGCGCGCGCCGGGCCAGTCGCCGGCCTGCCCGGTCCAGTCCGCGAGACGGGCCGCGACCAGCAGGGTCTGCCGGTCGTCGGCGCCCAGGGCCCGGTTGCAGACGGGCAGCAACGCCGCGAGCATGTCGCGCGCGCCCCCCGGATCCCCCGCCTCCCCGGTCCAGTTGGCGACGGCGGCACGCGTACGCAGAGCCGCGGGATGCTCGGCGCCCAGCCGTGTCACGGTGTCGTTGTGGACGTCCTCCTGCACGATCTTCGCCGTCCGGTAGTCACCACTGGCGTCGAGATACTCGAGCAGTTTCAGGACGCCGGGACGGTCCGGACGGAACACGGTACGTGCGTGGGGGACCAGCATGGCGTAGACAGGCCACGTCCCGGACCGGTGGGGTTCATCCGGCAGTGCGGCCTCCACCAGGGCCACCACCACGCCGCGCAGGACGTCGCGACGTTCCTCGGGCAGCTGACCGGCGATGACTGCCCCGACGAGGCGGTGCAGCTGAATCGTGTCCCCGCGCCGGCGGGCCAGGGAGTAGGCCAGCGCGTCACCGACCACATCGTCGAGGTCGAGCCGGGGATGGGTACCGGCGCACGCCTGCGCCAACGGGCCGTCGAGAAGATCGGGATGGTCATTGAACAGGGCCAACGGGATCGGTTCGGGAGCCAGCAGCGCGCACAGCGTCAGCAGCTGCACGGTGGCCGGGGCGTCGGCCTGCAGCCGTTCCAGGGCCATGGACCAAGCGGTGGCGATGGTGCCGGCATAGAGGGGATCGCCCCCTTTGCCCAGCAGCGTCGTACGCCGGGTACGGAACTTCGCAAGGTAACTGGCCGGATCCGTCCGGGTCGTGGTGAGGTAGCCGGCGGCCTGCGCCAACGCCAGAGGCAGGTCACCCAACTCGGCAGCCAGCGCGTCGGCTACCGCCGCGTTCAGGCCGGGAAGACGGCGGGTCAGGAAAGCCACCGCCTCAGCCCGTTCAAACACGTCCACGTCGACCGCGGCGGCGAGTGCCTTCCAGCCCGGATTCCGGGACGTGATCAGCACATGGCCCGGTCCGCTTGGCAGCCAGTCCCGCAAGGCGACGGGATCCTCGGCGTTGTCGAACACCACCAGCCACCCCACCCGACGGCCCAGGGCTGCGAGCACGATGGCCGCGATGTCGGATACCGCTCCATCGGTCGACAGACCCAGCGGGCCCGCGAGCGCGGCGAACTTCTCGCCGACCAGGAGGGTCTGTTCCGCGTCGATCCACCAGACCAATGTGTACTCGGCGGCATGCCGATGGGCGTACTCGACGGCCAACTGGGTCTTGCCCACCCCGCCCATGCCGTGCAGGGCGGTCACCGCCACCGGCCCCGACCCCAGCTCGGTGCGGATCTGGTCGAGCTGGGACTGGCGGCCGGTGAAATGCCGGTTGCGACTCGGCACGTTCCACACATCGGGCAGCCGCCCGGGGAACATCGGCTCCATCCCCGTCGCGGCGACCATCGGTTGGGCGGGCCCGCCGGGAAAGACCGGCTCCACCGCCGGCTTACTCCGCTCCCCACGTGCCGCGGCCACCAGCCGCCCGGCCGCGATATCCCGGTCGAGGCCGAACAGGTCCACGCTGACCAGCTGACCCAGCAGCCCCGGCCGATCACATTCCTCCACTCGGAACACCAGCAGCTTGCGCGCCCGCCCGGACGGGTCGGCGGTCCAGGCGGCCTGCCACTCCGCCTCTGCGAACGCCGAGGACAGGTAGGCCGTCGACAGCACCGCGATCGTGCGGGCCGCGACCTGTGCCGCCTGATGCATCTCGGTGACGAAATGACTACCCGCGTTGAAGTCCCAGGTCTGGATCCGCACCCGGTAGCCGGCGTCCTCCAACACCCAGGCGATCCACTCCGCCCATCCCTGATCGGCCCCGGTGTAGGAGACGAAGAAATCCACCCCCGACGATGGCGACCTCGCCGCACCCTGCACCGCGCCGCCGCCTGACGCCGGGACCTTCGTGCCCATAGCCGCACAGCCTGCCACAGTAGCCACGGATCGTCACAACCCAGACGCGTACCGGACAGCCGAACGGGCTGACACCCGAGAGGCCCGCCCACTTCTCGTGCGCCAGTGGTTCGGTGGGCGGTGGGCGGTGGGCGGTGAGGACGACCTGGCGATGGCGGATGGCCTCGACATCGGCTGCCCGGGTGGCGACCC
>NZ_CDWWXB010000286.1:0-3444 GCF_977971855.1 Frankia sp. CoWAU3
TGGACCAGAAATCCCAGTATGGGAGTTATCACGGCCTCTTCCGGTTGTGCGGTCGTCTGCCGTGAGATAGCCCTGGCCGTTCGGTTGCTCGTAGCCGACGCTTCACCACGGTGGCACGCGGGCGTTCCAGGCTTCCCGCAGTACCGGACGAGGAGGAAACATGGTCAACAAGCGATGGCGCGTGCTCGCGCTGGCCGGGGCGGCGCTGGTGCTCATGGCTTCCTGTGGTCAGAGCGCGGCGAACAACGGCAACGGCAGCACCCGTGACCCCAGCGAACTGGTGTTCGCGGCGGTTCCGGGCGAGGAGTCGGCCAAGCTTCAGGAGGACTACCAGTCCTCGATCGATTTGCTGCGGAAGGAAACCGGGAAGACGATCCGGTTCCAGCGGGCAACCGACTACGCCGCCGTCATCGAGGGGCAGCGCAGCGGCAAGGTCGATATCGCGCTGTACGGGGCACTGTCCTATCTGGTCGCCCGCACCTCCGGAGTGCGGGCGACGGCGGTCGCCGCGGCGCTCGCGGAGAAAGGTGGTTCGCCGGGCTATCGCTCCTACGGCGTGGTGAAGACCGGTTCGCCGATTCACGACCTCGCGGGTTTCAAGGGTAAGAAGGTCTGCCTCGTCGACCCGAACTCGACCTCGGGCTACCTCTATCCGCGGGCCGGGCTGATCGACGCCGGGGTGAACCCCGATAGCGAGATCACCGCGGTGCTGGCCGGCACGCACGATGCGTCGGCGCTCGGCGTGGCCAAGGGGCAGTGCGACGCCGGGTTCGCCTACGACGCGATGGTCGACAAGAAGCTGGTCGAGAAGGGTCAGCTCAAGGCCGGTGAGCTGACCACGGTGTGGAAGTCCGACCTCATCCCCGGATCACCGATCGCGATCAGTGACGACCTCGATCCCGCGCTCAAGGACAAGATCGCCAAAGTGATCCAGGAGCACATGAACATCGACTACCTCGAGTCCCATGGGTTCTGCACACCCGGTAAGTGCATGGTCGACGAGTCCGGCGACTGGGGTTTCGTCAAGGTCGCCGACACCTTCTTCGACCCGGTGCGGCACGTCTGCGAGGTCACGAAGGCCAAGAGCTGCACGGCGGCGGAGTGAGCGCCGTCCGCTTCGAGGGGGTGACCAAGCGGTTCGGCCAGACGCTCGCCCTCGACGAGGTGTCGTTCACCGTCGAGCCCGGCGAGGTGGTCGTCCTGCTGGGGCTGTCCGGTTCGGGCAAGTCGACGCTCCTGCGGCACGTCGACGGCCTGCATGGGGCAAGCGCGGGCCGGGTCATCGCGCTCGGCACGGACGTCGGCCAGGCGCGGGGCGCGCGGTTGCGGGAGCTGCGTCGCCGGATCAGCTTCGTGTTCCAGCAGTTTCACCTGGTCGACAGCCTCTCGGTGCTGGAGAACGTGTGCACCGGCGCGCTCGGCAGGCTGCGTGGCCCGCGGCTGGGTCTGGTCACCTATCCGGGGGCGGTGCGACTCGAGGCGCTGGAGCACTTGGAACGGGTCGGGCTCGCGTCACAGGCGTTCCAGCGCGCGGACACGCTGTCGGGCGGGCAGCAGCAGCGGGTCGCGGTCGCGCGGGCGCTCATGCAACGCCCGGAGATCCTGCTCGCGGACGAGCCGGTTGCCTCCCTGGACCCGGAGTCCTCGGCGCAGGTGATGGGCCTGATCCGCGAAATCGCGAGCGAACGGAACCTGACCGTGCTGTGCAGCCTGCACCAGGTCGAGCTGGCGCTGTCGTGGGCCGACCGGATCGTCGGGTTGCGCTCGGGCCAGGTCGTGCTGGACAAGGCTGCGGGCGACCTTGACCACCAGCAGGCCGTCGCCATGATCTACCGAGCCGGCCCGCTGCGGGCCATCGCGTGACGGGGCGAACCCTCGCCCGGCCCAGGACCGATTCGGTCCTGGGCACGGCCGCGCTGCTGGGGCTGCTCGGCCTGGCCGGGTGGGCCTTCGCCGCGCTGTCGATCAACGTCGCGACGCTGATCGACAGCGGGCGGAACGCGGCCGACTTCGCCGCCCGGATGCTCCCCCTGGACTTCCCCACCGCGGGGGAGCTGCTGCGCCTGACCGGCCAGACCATGTCGATCGTCATCTGCGCCACGCTGCTGTCGGTGGTGCTCAGCACGGGGCTTGCGATCTTGGCGGCCGGGAACACGGCGCCGCACCGCGGTGCGCGGTTCGGCGCGCGGGCAGTGATCGTCGCGGCCCGCGCGGTGCCGGACGTGGTGCTGGCGATCGTGTTCTTTCGGCTGTTCGGGTTCGGCGCGCTGGCCGGGGTTCTCGCGATGGGACTGCATTCGGTCGGCATGGTCGGCAAGCTCTACGCCGACGCGGTCGAGCAGATCGACGAGGGCCCGCGTGAGGCCATGCGCGCGGGCGGTGCGGGCCGTGGGCAGGAGCTGGTGGCCGGCGTGCTGCCGCAGGTGCTGCCCGCGTTCGTGGCGACCGCGCTGCACCGGCTGGACATCAACCTGCGGGTCTCGGTCGTCCTCGGCTTCGTGGGTATCGACGGGCTCGGCCGCGCCATCGCGACGTCGCTGGGGCAGCTGGACTACCGCCGCGGCATGGCGCTGGCTCTGGTCGTGCTCGTGCTGTGCGTGCTCGTCGAACTGGCCTCCGGGGCGATCCGCCGCGCGCTCCTGCACCCGAAGGCCACGATCCAGGCGCCGCGACGACCGGGGCAGATCAGCCCACCGTGGACACCCGCGAGGGTACGGAAGACGGGGTACACCGCGCTCACCGTGCTCGTCGTGCTCGCGTCGGTCTGGGGTGCCCACCTGTCGCCGGCCCAGTTCTTCGGCGGACTCGGTGATCTCGGGCGCACGCTGACCCTCTTCTGGCCGCCGGAGTTCATCTCGGGACTGCTGGACGACCTGTGGGTCACGGTCAAGATTGCGCTCGCGGCCACGCTGATCGGGGCGGTGCTGGCGCTGCCGATCGGGGTGCTGGCCGCGCGCAACGTGGCGCCCCCGGTCGCGCGTGTCGTTCGGCTGCTGATCGTGTGCGTGCGGGGCATCCCCGAGCTGGTGCTGGCGATCGTGTTCGTGGTGATCACCGGGCTCGGTGCGGTCGCCGGGGCGCTCGCGCTGGGCGTCGGTGCTGTCGGGCTGCTCGGCAAGCTCGTCGCGGACTCCGTGGAAGAGGTCGACCCGGGTGTCGAGGACGCGCTGCGCGCCACGGGAGCGGGGCGGTGGCAGGTGTTCTTCGCCGCGACGCTGCCGCAGGCCGCACCCGCGTTCGTCGGGAATGTGCTTTACCAGCTTGACACGAACATCCGCTCGGCGACGCTGCTGGGCATCGTCGGCGCGGGCGGCATCGGATTCCAGCTGCTCAACGCCTCCCGGGTACTGGAGTTCGGTGTGGTCACGGCCGTGCTGGTGCTGGTGTTCGCCACGGTCCTGCTGGTCGAGTTGCTCGCGGTGTGGCTACGCCGGGTGGTTCATT
>NZ_CDWWXB010000287.1:0-3434 GCF_977971855.1 Frankia sp. CoWAU3
GGGTTCTTCCTCGTCAAGTTGCTTCGTATCTTTCTCGAAGGGATCATGCGGTGGCCGTCCCCTTTACAGGCCGTTACTCTGGGGTGCCGTAGGACTGTCGCAGAGTGGCGAAGGACTGTTCTGGGGTGTCGCAGGACTGCTACTCCACGTGCACCACATCCGTGGACTCCACTCCACGGCCTGTCATCATGACGGTATGACGGGTAGCGATCTCGGGCGATGCCGGTGGAGCATGCTCGTGGTGGGTCTGGTGGCGGCCATGGCTGCCGTGGTGGTCGCGGGTTGCCGTGACACGGGCGCAGCGGAGGTATCCCGTAGCCGGCAGAACGTCGCGGCAGCGACATCGCAACCTTCTGTGACGACGGTGACACGTTCACGGCAGGCGATGGTGACCGTGCAGGCGGGACGCTCGCGCACAGTCGTCGGGCTGAGCGCGGTGGCCCTGCACGGCAGGGTCACCGGGCCCGCGGCATCCACAGCGTGGACGATGCTGTCGGGACCGGCCCCGGCCCGATTCGCCGGTGACGCGCCGGACACGACGGTGACCCTCCCGGCTCCGGGCAACTACGTGTTCCAGTTGACCGCGACCGACCGGTCCGGCCGTTCACGATCCTCGCGGACCAGGCTGACCGTGCTGCGCTACGTCGCGCTGGGTGACTCGTATTCCTCCGGGGACGGAGCCGGCCCCGTCGCCGACTACCTCCCGGGCAGCTACCGGCCATTTGGTGGCTGCCGACGCTCGACCGATGCCTACCCGGCTCTCGTCCACGCCGCCCTGGCCACCAAGGACCCGCCGCCGTCCGCGACGTCTGATCCACTGTTCACCTTCGGGGCCTGCGCGGGCGCACGCACTCGGGACTTCTCCACGTCGCAGGGGCCTAGCATCGTACCACAGGACACGTATCTGGACGGGTCGGCCGACACCGTCGGACTGGTCACCCTCACCGTCGGCGGCAACGACATCGGTTTCGCCGACATCGCGGTCTACTGTGCGGCACTGCACGTGACCACACTTCTCCCGTCCTGCCGGGACCACTCCGCACCGGCCGTCGGGGCCGTTCTGAACACCCTGCAGTCACAACTCACCGCGACCTACCGGGCTATCCGACGGGCCCCCAGCCTCGCCCCCGGGGCACGGATCCTCGTCCTGGGCTATCCCCGGCTGTTCCCCGACACTCTGGACGCACCCTGCCCGGTCAGCGTCCTCGGGAAGTTGGGGGTACGCATCCAGCCGGCCGACGCGGCCTGGTTCAACCAGACCGTCCACGACCTCGACAACACGATCCGCGCCGCCGCGAGGGCGGCCGGCGTGACCTACGTGGACACCGAGAACGCCTTCGCCGGGCACGAGTTCTGCAGCAGTACAGGAAGCCCTCCCGACGTCGACCTCCTCGGAACGCCGTTCTCCGCCGCGTTCCACCCCAACGGCCAGGGGCAGCGCGCGCTGGCCACCGCGATCACCGCCGCCTATCTTCAGTAAACGCGGCCAGCAGCCGGGGCCGGCCTCATGGGACAGGGCGGCCGGCGCCCGACTGACGGCGTTGTTCGTTACTTGTTTCGCTATTCGCTATTCGCTATTCGCTAAGTGCGGCGACGGTGTTCAGCGTCTTGCCGGAGCTGGACGTTCCACCCAGCACGTACACCCGGCCGTCACCACCGGTTGCCGCGGCATGCCCGGCCCGGGTCGAGGGGGAGCTGGTCGGTCCGGCGGCCCACCGGTCGTCCTTCGGGGTGTATGCCTGCACCGCCCCGGTGACGTTCCCGGCGCTGTCCCGCCCGCCGATGATGTAGACCCGACCGTCGGGGCCGGTCGCCCCGGCGGCACCCGCGACGCCGTCCGGCAGGTCGGACATCTGGGCCCACGAACCCTTCTCGGCCGCTTTCGAACCAGGTGTATAGGCGAAGACGTCGGTGGCTGCCCGCGCTGCGGAGCCGCCGCCAGCCCCGATGCCGCCGGCGGCCAGGATCCGGCCGTCCGGCAGTGCCGTCAGGACCGGAGCCCTGTTCCCGGATGGCGGTGCCCCGGCCGTCGACCAGCTGTCCGAGCCGGGGTCGTAGATCGCCAGGGTCTTCGCGTCGAGAACGTAGATCCTGCCGTCGGTGCCGCGGGCCGCGCTCGGGTCACCCATGGCGCTCGGCAGGGGCTTCCCCGTCGACCAGCTTCCGCTGGACGGGGTGTACACCTGGACGATGTCCGTGGGCTGGTTCGAGCTGCCGGACCGGCCGCCGATCGCGTAGATCCGGCCATCGAGGTCGGTCGCGGCGGCGAGGTGGGTACGCGCGGTCGGCAGATCGGGCGCGTCCGTCCAGGCGTTCTTCCGCGGGTCGTAGACCTGGACCGTCCCCACCGGCGTCAGGGGTGCGACGCCCGGCGGTGACGTGGGTGCGCCGGTGCCCGTCGGTGTCCCGGGTGTGGTCGGTGAACCGGTCGGACTCGCGCCGGGTGATCCGGTCAACGTCGCGGTGGGCAGGTCGGTGGTCGGGCTGGTGGTCGGGCTGGTGGTCGGGTCATCGGTTGACGGGCCGAGCGGACCGGCCAGTGGCTTCCGGGTCAGGCTCGCCGGACCCACCGTCGATGTCGTCGTCGCGGAACTTCCGGGCGTCCCGGTGGGGGCCGGCGACTGCGTCGGTGATGCGGGTGCGGTTGGCGAAGTGGGTGTGGTGGTTGGCGAAGTGGGTGTAGTCGGTGACGCGGTCGGGCCGGGCGTTGCCGTGGGCGTCCCCGTAGGCGAGCCCGGGGCGCTGCCGCCGGCGCCCGTCTCGGCGGCCTGGCCGCCGATCGCATAGATCCGTCCGTCACATCCCGTGGTGGCCGCGAGATGGACACGGGGAGTCGGCAGGGCGGTAACCGTCTCCCAGCTTTGCAATGGGCCGGCGATCTGGGGCAGCGACGGGCATCTGCTCGTCGGGCTGCCGGTCGGTGCTGCCGCCTCGGCCACCGAGCTGAGCAGCCCCGGAGCGGCCAGGGCTGCTGCCAGCGTGGCGGTCAGGACGAAGGCGCGCGAGGCGCACCGACGTGATGTACGGGACCAGTTCATGAAGTCTCCCCCCTCTGAGGACCGCGGGTGCGGCCCTGACCGACGGGTGGATGGCATGGGTAGATGACGGTGCACGCACGAGAACTAGCTGTATGTTGTGCATCCTGACGTTGTGCATTCCCATTGATTCGAAGAGTAATCACCATTGGGTTCGGTGACCGCGGGTCCACCCGGATGGGACGAGTGGGCCTGACGCGGTGCGGGACCATCCCCCGACGGGGGTGAGTGGCGTGGGTCAGAGGTGGCCGCGGCGGACCAGCAGGGCCAGGACGCAGGCCGACGGGGCCATCGGCAGCCATACCGTGATCATCCGGTAGCCGAGGACCGCCGCGAGCGCGATGGCGGCGGACTGGCCGGCAGCCATGATCGCTGCTGTCAGGGCCGCGTCGGGCTAGC
>NZ_CDWWXB010000288.1:0-2205 GCF_977971855.1 Frankia sp. CoWAU3
CCTGTAGACCGCCCGGTACTGGGCGGAAGGTTAGCGTCGGGTAAAGCGGGCGGGTCAGTCGGGTCCCGCTCCCGTGGTCGGCGTGGTCGGCGCGGGTGCGGCGGCCGCTGCTCCCCGGGCGATCCGGAGAAGCTGGGGAATGATCGCGACACCGATCCGTCGGGCACCGCCATTGGAGATGTGCACACCGTCGTCGTCGCGTAGCCGGACACCGTCCAGTTCGTCGACGTACTTGTCACCAGGAGTGAGAATTGACGTGATGTCGATCACGGTGACGCCGGGATGGCGAGCCGCCGCGGCCCGCAGCAGCGCGTTGAACCGCACCACCCGTTCGGCCTTCGTCTCCGGGTAGATGCCGCCGTTCGGCGCCTCGGTCGGCTTGAACACCGGGGTCGTCAGGAGCACCACCCTGGCACCCTTGGCGCCGAGCGTGTCGATGGCGAGGTCGAGTTCCCGGCCGAGGTAGGCGTCGAACCCCGGATCGCCGATGTGCGTCCACCGGCCGTCCCGCATCTGGTCGGTGACCTCCCAGCGACCGACCAGCAGGATCGCGAGCGCGGGGTTGACCTCGTTCACCCGTTGGGTGAACCGTTGCGGCCACTGGTCGCATCCGTCGGTGGTGGGACCGGCGCTGCCGAGGATGCGCCGCTGCATCCCCCGTGCGACGCCACACCCCAGCTTGGAGAAGTCGTGGATCTCCATACCCTGCTGGGCGGCCATCGAGGAGAAGTCGCTGAACCCCAGGGTGAGAGCCACCGAGTCGCCGCCGAGCAGGACCTTGATCGGGGGGTTCCCGCCGGCCTTGACGGCGACGGCCGGTTGTGGGGAGGTCGCCGCCCGCCGCGCCAACGCCTCCAGGTCCGCGGGAGTGCGCACCGACGCCGACGTCCCGGCGGTCGCCAGCAGGATCACCGCGAGCACCCCGCCCAGGGCGGCGGGCACCGTCACCTGCGGGATGGGGAAGCGTACTTTGCCCCGCCGGATCGGGTTCTCCACGAGGTGGAACGAGGCCAGCGTGATCGCCAGCGTGGCGGCGAGGCGGAGCCCCAGCAGGACCACGCCGTTCGTCCCGGTGCGGGTCGCCGTCAGCGTGAGGAAGATCGGCCAGTGCCACAGGTACAGGCCGTACGAGATGCGGCCGACGAAGGTCAGCGGGGCGGTGGCCAGCACCCTCGCCACCGGGCCTCGGGGCGCTTCCACGAGCGAGGCGACCAGCAGCATCACGATGATCGCAACCCCGAGGAAGCCGCCGGCGTAGAGTCCGCGGCTCTCCCCACTCACCGTTGTCCAGAGGAGAATCATCGCAGCGGTGGCGACACAGCCGACGACCGACATGACCGACCGGGCCCGGGCGGAGATCGGGGTCGTCCGCTGGGCCCGCCAGACGGCGAGGGCGGCCCCGACCAGCAGGGCCTGGGCGCGGCTGTCGGTGCCGTAGTAGATCCGGGAGGGGTGCGTCCCGACCACGAGCAGGGCGAGGCCCACCAACGCGGACGCCTCGGCGCCGAGGACCGCGACCGTGAGCGCGAGCGACTGGGCCTTCTGGCGCTGCCGGCGCCAGCGGTCCACGGTCTTCGCGCTGTGCCGCATCAGCAGGTAGACGATCAGCGGCCACAGGACGTAGAACTGCTCCTCAACGGATAGTGACCAGGTGTGCAGGAGGGGTGACGGAGCCGAGAAGTGGTCGAAGTAGCTCTGGTCGGACAGCGCGAAACGCCAGTTTGCGACATAGAGCAGCGTGGAGAGCGCGTCCAGCCGCAGGGTTCCCACGTCGCCGGGGGAGGCGATCCAGCGGGCGTAGGCCGCCACCCCGAGCAGCAGCAGCAGCAGCGCCGGCATCAGGCGGCGGGACCGGCGGATCCAGAAGGCGCGAAGGTCGATGCGCCGGTTGTAGCGGTACTCGGCGATCAGCAGGCCGGTGATGAGGAACCCGGAGAGGACGAAGAAGGTGTCGACGCCGAGCAGGCCGCCGGGCATCCACGAGACGCCGGCGTGATAGGCGATGACGGCCGTGACCGCGAGCGCGCGCAGGCCGTCGAGCGCGGGGGAGTGCCCGAGCGGCGCGAGCACGGGTCCGGTGGCGTCGAGATCCTCCTCGACCCGCAGCGGCCCCGTCGCCTCGCGCGTGCCGGTCCGGGCTCTCGTCCCGGGTGCCGTCGCCGTCCCGGGAGACCGGTAAGGAGGTCCGGCCGGCGTCCGGGTGGC
>NZ_CDWWXB010000288.1:2534-3752 GCF_977971855.1 Frankia sp. CoWAU3
GCCACCCGGCGGTGGCGCCCACCGGAGGCGAGCGGGAAGGTGTCGGCGTCGTTGCTGGTCAGCCTCGTTCCCTCCTCGTCGCCGGGGGTTGCGTCAGCTGCGACCTCGCCAGGACATACGACAGGCAAGGCTAATCGCAGCGGCGTGGAAGGACGTACGCGCGGTGTGCTCGCCGCTGTCGCGGCGGACGCGGTGTCGAGCCGTTATCGGGACATTGGTACCTTCCGCGCGTGTCTGAGACCACGGCGGGGTTCCCCCGGATGGTGGCCCCGGCGCCGGCGGTGTCCACGGGCCAACCCACGTTGGGATTCCCCGTGATGTCGGGGTTCTCCGCGATGCTGGGGCGGGCGCGGCCCGGGCGCTGGCACCTGTGGCTGGCCGCGATCGGGCTGCTCGGTCTCGCCGTCCGCCTGTTCTACCTGTTCCACTGGCTGCATCCGGCGGTCGTGCAGGGGGACCCGTACTACTACCACGAGGCGGCGAACCTCTTCGCCGACGGCCGGGGCTGGCCCGATCCCTACGAACTCGCCCTGTCCGGCCGCTACGTCCCCGACGCCCAGCACCCCCCACTGACCAGCGGGCTGCTGGCCGTGCCGTCGGTGCTCGGATTCACCAGCTTCCTGTCCCACCAGCTGTTCTCGTGTCTGCTCGGCGTGCTGTCGATCGTGCTCGTCGCCCTCGCCGGGCGGCGGATCGCCGGCCCCGTGACCGGACTGGTGGCGGCCGGGATCGCCGCTGTCTATCCGGGCATGTGGCTCAACGACCCGCTGTTGATGTCGGAGACGACCGGGATCCTCACCTGCGCGTGGAGCATCCTTGCCGCCTACCGGTTCCGAGACCGGCGGACAGTCGCCGACGCCGCCTGGCTCGGAGTGGCTCTCGCTGCGGTGATGCTCGCGCGAGCGGAACTGGCGCTGCTCGCCGTGGTGCTGGTGGTGCCACTCGTCGCCACGGCCCGTGAACTCGCCTGGCGGCGCCGGATCGCCCTGGTGGCTGTCGCGGCGGCGGTGAGTGCGCTCACGATCGCGCCCTGGACCATCTACAACCTGTCCCGGTTCAGCGAGCCGGAGTACCTGTCCACCGGGCTCGGCTCCACCCTGGCGGTCACCCACTGCCCGGCCAGCTACTCCGGTCGGTACGTCGGCTGGTGGTCGTTCGACTGCATCCTGGCGTTGCCACCCTCGCCCCAGGAACGCTCCGAACGGGATGTGTTCTACC
>NZ_CDWWXB010000289.1:0-3407 GCF_977971855.1 Frankia sp. CoWAU3
CGCGGTGGCGGCGGTGGTGGGGGCCGCGGTGGCGGTCGCCGTCCGTTGGCCGTCGCTGGCGGGGGTGTCGCCGTGGCTGGCGGCGGTGGCGGTGACGAACGGGACCCTGCTCGCCCCCTCGATGATCACCTCTGGGGTGTCGTCGCCGTGATCGTGGATCAATACGAGTTGTCTCTTATGCCGGATAGCCGCTGGTTGGGAGCCTGCGCGGGTCGTGTGTCCACGGACGCGGAGGAGGCCTGGTGGCCGACGAGGAGACGCAGAGCAGGGTGGAACGGGCGCGGGAGAGCGCCCTGTTCCGTTACATGCTGGTCAGGGAGGCGGCGGACCCGGCGCTGACAGGGCGGCAGCGGGGCGCGATGGTCCGCCGGATCGCCGCTGCCGAACACGTCGGGCCGGACGGGAAGCCGATGCGGGTGACCCGCTGGACGCTGGACCGGTGGATCCGGGCCTGGCGGGCGGGCGGGTTCGACGCGCTGGTCCCCACGCCGCGGCAGGCGGCGCCGCGGACCCCGGCCGAGGTGCTCGAGCTGGCGGCGGGCCTGCGGCGGGAGAACCCGCAGCGCACGGCGGCGCAGGTCCGCCGGATTGTGGCCACGCAGCTGGGCTAGGCGCCGGACGAGCGCACGCTGCAGCGCTACTTCACCCGGATGGGCCTGGGCCCCCGCCAGTTGGCCGCCGGCCGGCCGGCGTGTTCAGCCCGTTCGAGGCGTCCCGGCCGAACGAGATCTGGACCGGGGATGCTCTGCACGGTCCCCGCCTCGCCTGCCGCAAGACGTTCCTGTTCGCCTTCATCGACGACCATTCGCGGGTCGTCGTCGGCTACCGGTGGGGCCATGCCGAGGACACCGTCCGGCTCGCCGCCGCGCTGCGCCCCGCGCTGTCCGCCCGCGGCGTCCCCGAACGGATCTACGTCGACAACGGCTCCGCATTCGTCGACGCCTGGCTGCTACGCGCCCGCGCCAAGCTCGGGATCAAACTCACGCACTCGGCCCCCGGCCGGCCCGAGGGCCGCGGCAAGATCGAACGATTCTTCCGCACCGTCCGCGACCAGTTCCTCGTCGAGATCGCCGGCGCCGGCGGCGACGGCCCCGGCTACGGAGACTCGGCCGAGTTCCGCCAAGATCTCACCGACCAGAACCTGGTCTACGTCGTCGGCGCGGCCCACACCGCGACCGTGGCGGCCCTGCGGGCTGCGATCCGCCGTTCAGCTCGCGTCCCGGCGGATCTCAGTGGCTGGCCACGCGTCGGCCGTATCCTCAACAGGTGAGCACCTTGCGGGACGAGCTGCACAGTCTGATCGACCGCCTGCCCGAATCGCAGGTGGCGCCGATCCTGGCTCTCGTGCGCGAGAGCGCACCCGCCGCGGGCGGCGGCGACGAGTGGCCATTGCCGGATTTCGTCGGCGCGTTGGCCAGCGGCAAGGGCGACCTCGCCGACCGTTCGGCTGAGATCCTGCGCGCGGAGCTCGGGCGCAATCCCGAGTGATCGTCTGGGACACCAGGCCGCTGATCGCCGCCGCCGACACCGACGACGAGCACCACGCCCGCAGCGTCGCTCTCATGCGGCACACGCCCCGGCCGCTACTCGTTCCCTATCCCGTCCTGACCGAAGTCTGCTTCATGCTCGAACGAGAGAAGGGCACCCGTGCCGAAGCCGCGTTCCTGCGCTCCATCAGCACCGGACAGATCAGCCTGATCCCGCTTGCTCGCCAGGACCTCGACCGGATGGTCGAGCTGGTCGAGAAGTACAGCGACTTCCCGCTCGGCGCCGTCGACGCCTCCGTGCTCGCGATCGCCGAACGCCTCGACGCGGACGCCATCGCGACCCTCGACCGCCGGCACTTCTCCGTCGTCCGCCTCACGAAGCCGGTCGCACTGCTGGCATGACCTTGTTGACACGCCGGCCAGCCCTGATTCCGGTAGCAGCCCGCCGATATGCGGTGGATCTTCAGCATTCCCGCCACCAGGCCGCAGGCTGCGATGGTCCACTGCGAAGCCCGAGCCCGAGCCCGAGCCCGTGGTCGGGCACGCGACGCCCAGGACCGCGTCCGCCACATCCTCGTAACTGGTCACTGTAGTTGATCTAGATCGCCGGCCTTGATGATCAGGTGAGGTCCCCCGGCCGGTGAGGTGTCGGACGCGGCTGCTCACGACAACCACCCGGTTGACACGCGAGCTTCGGTGCCGGGTCATACTTCTGTGGACGAGCTTGTCGAGGTGGTCACGGACTATCTCGAAGGAACGCTGGACGCGGACACCCGCCGCCGGTTCAGCGAGCATCTCGAACTGTGCGACGGCTGCGACGCCTATGTCGAACAGATGCGGGAGACGGTGCGGGTCACCGGCACCCTGGCGGAGGACGACCTGCGGCCGGACATGCGCGACAAGCTGCTCGCGGCGTTCCGTGGCTGGAAGGCGGGCACCACACCGTCCGCATGACGGCCGGACCTCCAGGCCAGCTGGCGCCGGCGTCGGGGAATGCCAGGAATCGACAAGGGCGTGTAACGCTTCTGCTTCCAGAGCAACCAAGCCACCGTGAGCGATTCGCGCCGGGAGCCTGATACGTCCACCCCGATACCTCGCCGCCACAGGTTGACGTCACCCGCACACAGAATGTGACACCACCTTACGTTCTGGGGGGCTGTTGCATCGGCGGAGTCCGTTGTCCGACGGCTGCCGATCGGTCATGATCGGGTGATGCGTCGACGTCGTGGCTGTCCACCGGTTCCGACGTCGGAGTTTGCGGGGTTCCGGTTCCCACCGGAAGTGATCGTCCTGGCGGTCCGCTGGTATCTGCGGTTTGCCCTGTCGTACCGGGATGTCGAGGAGCCGCTCGCCGAACGCGGCCTCGATGTCGATCACGTCACGATCTACCGGTGGGTGCTGCGCTGTACGCCCTTGCTGGTCGAGGCGGCTCGTCCGTGTCGGCACCGGCCTGGGGACAGGTGGTTCATCGACGAGACCTACGTGAAGGTCGCGGACCGGTGGACGTACCTGTACCGGGCCGTTGACCAGCATGGCCAGGTCATCGACGTCCTCGCCAGCACGCGCCGCGCCCAAGCCGCCGCCCGCCGGTTCTTCGTCCAGGCGCTGTCTCATGGCCGGCGGCCGGTGGCGGTCACCACCGGCAAGGCCCCGGTCTACCCGCGGGTCCTTGACGATCTGGTGCCCGAGGCCTGCCACGTCGACACCGCTCGGGAGAACAACCGGATCGAAGCCGATCATGGCCGGCTCAAAGCTCGGCTGCGGCCGATGCGCGGGCTGAAACGGCTCCGCTCGGTCCAAACTGTCAGTGCCGGGTATGGTCGGGTAACGGGCAGGGCCGCGCAGAGATCACGCTACGTTGTGATCGGTGATGTTTTGTAGACGTGCTGTGGGGTGACTCGGGGTGCCCTGGGCGACACA
>NZ_CDWWXB010000290.1:0-3383 GCF_977971855.1 Frankia sp. CoWAU3
GCCCCGCGTTTCCCCCCGGCCCCGCGTTCTCCGTCCGCGCGGCGGTGCCTCCCACGTAGGCGAACCGGACGCCGTCCAGGACCACCTCGCCGGCCAGCCGTCCGACCGGTCGCGGGTACTCGGCCGACGGCGTCGAGGTCGGAGTCCGCAGCAACTCGGAAAGCCGGCGCAGACCGACCCGGGCCTGCTGATAACCGTCGAACACCTGGGACAGTTGCTGCACCGGCGCGAAGAAGAGGTCCACGTAGAGCAGGAACGCGAGTAGTGCTCCCGGCGACAGGGATCCGCCGACGGCCAGGTGGGGGCCGATTCCCAGCACGAGAGCACCCGCGATCCGGGAGAGGAACTCGACGAACGGGAAGTAGAGAGCGATCATCCGTTGTGCCCGCAGCCGCGAGCGGCGGTAGCTGTCCGCGAGCTCGCGGAACCTCACCTGGTTGACCGCTTCCCGGCCGAACGCCTGGGCGATGCGCAGCCCGGTCAGGTTCTCCTGCAGCGATGCGTTGACGGCGCTGACCCGTTCCCGGGACTCGGTGTAGGCGGCGGAGGAACGACGCCGGAACACCACCGTCGCCACGATCAGGATCGGCAGTACGGCGACGACGACCAGGCCGAGCTCGGCGTCCAGCACGATCAACGCCACCAGGACGCCGAAGAAGGACAGCAGGCTGACGATGGCGGTGGTCAGGCCGGTCTGCAGGAAGGTCGACAGGGCGTCGACATCGGTCGTCATCCGGGTCATGATCCGGCCGGCGAGCTCGCGCTCGTAGTAGTCGAGTCCGAGGCGCTGCAGCTGCGCAAAGGTCTTCACCCGCAGGATGTAGAGCAGCCGCTCCCCCATCCGGCCCGTGACACGGGTCTGCCACACCTGCACCGCCCAGTTGACCAGCACCACCGCCAGCGCGACACCGGCGGTGGCGAACAGGACGTCACGTGCCCCGACGCTCACGCCGGCGTCGACGGCATGCCGCACCAACGCCGGCAGGGCGAGACCCGCGACGGCGTCTGCCGCCACCAGCAGCAGCAGGCCCAGGATGAGCGGCCAGCGGACCACGGCCAGCAGCCGGTGCAGCGAGAATGCCGGGTCGGGGCGGCCGCCGCAGCCTGGTCGACCCGCGGCTCGTCGAGCGCCGGGGGCAGGGCGTCGACCCGGGCGAGCAGGTCGGGGGTCGCCGGCATGTCACCGAAGGGGCCCCCGCCGCCGAGCTCCCGGCCGAGACCGCCCCGGGTAGCACCACCCCGGAGACCATTTCCCTTTCCTTTCCCTTGCCTACTTCCTTGCCTGTCCAGAGCCTTTTGCGTCTGATTTATCCCTCTGGACAGGCAAGAAAGGCCGGGGTCGGGGGCCGGGGACGAGAGCTGGTCAGAAAGGCCCTCGCCGGGGCCGGCGAGCAGATGGCGGAACAGAGGACATCGGGCCGTCAGTTCGGCCTCTGTCCCGACGTCGACGATCCGGCCGGCGTCGAGCACGGCGATCCGGCCGGCGAGGCGCAGGGTGGAGCGCCGGTGCGCGATGAGCAGAGTGGTGCGGCCACGCATGATCGTCCGAAGCGTGTCATGGATCTCGGCCTCGATCCGGGCGTCCACGGCCGAGGTCGCGTCGTCGAGGAGCAGGACGCGGGGATCGGTGAGTAGCGCGCGGGCGAGCGCGACGCGCTGGCGCTGGCCGCCGGAGAGAGTCAGGCCCTGTTCTCCCACGACGGTGTCATAGCCGTCGGGCAGGCCGCGGATGAAGACGTCCGCCTGCGCCGCCCGCGCAGCCGCGATGATCTGGTCGTCCGTGGCACCCGGCCGGCCGTAGGCGATGTTCGCGCGCACCGTGTCGGAGAACAGGAAACTGTCCTCGAAGACGACCCCGATCTGCGCCCGCAGCGACGACAGTGTCACCGTGCGGATGTCCACACCGTCAAGGCGGACCGTCCCGGCCTGGGGGTCGTAGAACCGCGGCAGCAGCATCGCAACCGTCGACTTGCCCGAACCGGACGTGCCGACGAGGGCGACCGTCTCCCCCGGTTCGATCCGCAGGCTCACGTCCCGCAGCACGGGGCGAGACGGAACGTAGCCGAACGTGACACTGTCCAGGTCGACCAGCCCGCGGATCCGGCCAAGGCGCACGGCGTCCGGCCGGTCCATGATCGCCGGCTGCGAATCGATGATCTCGAAGATGCGTATCGTGCTGGCCTTGGCCTGCTGGCCCACGGTGAGCAGACCGGCGAGGGTCCGCGTCGGCCCGATCAGGGCGCCGAGATAGGTGCTGAACGCGAGGAAGGTACCGAGGGTGATCCGGTCCGTCAGCGCCAGCCAGCCGCCGAGCGCCAGCACCGCGACCTGACCGAGCGCGGGAACGGCCTGCATCGCCGCACCGAACCTGCTGGTGATGCGCACCGCACGCATCCGAAGCGCGAACAGCCACCGGGCGTCCACCGCCAGCCGGTCCAGCTCGCGGGCCTCCTGTCCGAACCCCTTCACCACCCGGACGCCGGCGACGGCTTCTTCGACCACTCCGGCAACCTCGCCAGCCTGCTGCTGCGCCGCCCAGGTCGCCGGGAAGACCGTGCGTCGGGCGCCGTAGCCGACGATGAACAGCGCCGGCCCCAGCGCGAGCGCGATGACGGTGAGCAGCGGGGACAGCCAGGCCATCACCACAAGGGACACGACGAAGAGCACCAGGTTGCCGCTCATCATCGGCAGGTAGGACAGCAGACCCTGGACCACGGTGACGTCCGAGATCGCCCGGCTCACCACCTGCCCGGTCTGGAGCTGGTCCTGCCGGGCCCCGTCGAGGCGCTCGATGGCGCTGAAGACGGCGTCGCGCAGATCATACTGGACGTCGAGGGAGAGCCGACCACCGACGTAGCGTCGGACGAACGCGGCGGCGAAGACGACGACCCCGGCCCCGAGCAGAATGGCGACGTAGGGTGCGAGAGAGTGGCGGTGCGTGACGACGACGTTGTCGATGACCTGCCGCTCGACCAACGGGACGGCGGCCGTGACGAGCGTGCCGAGCAGCGCGGCGCCGAAGGCCAAGGCGGCGTTGCGGCGGTACACGAGGATCTCGCGGAGAATCCTGCGCAGCCAGCCGGCCACCGGTTTCTCCGGCCCGGGCGCGGCAGGCTCCTCGGCTGGTTGGGGCCGTGGGCGTGGACTGGGCAACTGCGATCACTCGACGGGACCCGGAGCCGGATGCGGACTGGGGTCCGGCCGATCCGGCGGTCCGTGCGAGGGACGGGCCGTGTCAGCGGACGATGCTTCGGAGCTCGCGGTGGGCCTCCAGGTCGTCAGGTCCGATTCGGTACCCGCGTGACGCCGGTCCGGATCGGACGCGAAGGAAGGGACGAGACGCCAAAGCCGCCGCGTCCCAGCCTCACCGCGGTGTCCCGGCC